>JBKBTH010000490.1:0-1312 GCA_046290915.1 Sphingorhabdus sp. | reverse complement strand
TTAACTTGCGCGTGGCAGTAAAACGGCTTTTCAGGTCTGCGGTCACCGCGACGCGCCCGGCACCCACATGATATCACCGCCGCGCGTCGAATTGATCAAACGGCATAGCACGAACAGATAGTCTGACAGACGGTTGATATAGTTTAACGCCTGCGGGTTTATTGACACATCGAGCGATGCGGCGACCAGCGCCCGTTCGGCGCGGCGCGAAATGACACGCGCCATATGCATGTGCGCTGCTGCCAGGCTACCGCCCGGCAAGATGAAGCTCGTCAACGGCGGCAGTTGTTCGTTGGCTTTATCAATGGCCGCCTCAAGCCATTCGACTTGGGAAGACACAATCCGCAACTCCATCGGCGATGGTTCAAAGCTTTCCCCCGGCGTTGCGATATCGGCACCCAGATCAAACAGATCATTCTGGATACGCCGCAGCTCGGCAACTAACGGCGTCTCGCCTTCATCCGCTGCAAGCGCCTGAAGCGCGACGCCAAGCGCACTGTTGGTTTCGTCTACCTCACCAATGGCGTGCAAACGCGCGTTCGTCTTCGATACGCGCGAGCCGTCGACCAACCCGGTCGTGCCGTCGTCACCCGTGCGCGTATAAATCTTGTTAAGCTTTACCATGTCTGACGCCGCCCGCTTATTGCGAACCGGCGACCAGAACCAGAACGGCAAGCAATGCGACGGTGATCGCCTGCCATTTGACGCGAGCAAACATCATCTTATTCTGCACCGCCAGCGATTTGGGCAGACCTGTTTCGTCGACATCTGCTGGTCGCAAATTGGCGAACGCGTGAAGCCCACGGATAAGTGCAAATGCCACGGCGCCAGCAGCGCCAATGATGAGGAGAACCAGCAAAATAGTCATCGGGAGAAATCCTTGTCCGAGGCCAATACCCCGCGCGTGCTATTTAGGCATGGGATAGCGAGATTCCAAGCGGTAGCGTTCCCTGACGCAAATTATTAATAAGTCCACTGCCGCTTTTTCCCGCCAACCGCCGGTCCGACAGCGCAGGGGACGACTTGCTTTTCGCCAGCTTTTCGCCGCTGGTGTCCAACAATAGCGGGTGATGCCAATATAATGGCTGGGGCAAATCCAGCAGATGCTGCAGCAGTCGGTGGATCGCCGTATATCCAAACAGGTCTTGGCCGCGTACTACATGTGACACATTATCCGCGGCATCATCAATCGTCGCGGCAAGATGGTAAGATGCCGGCGCATCTTTACGCCAAAGCACGACATCGCCAAATGCCATTGGATCGGCAAATTGTTGCCCTGCCGCCAAATCGTCCCAACGCAACAACCCCGATT
>JBKBTH010000489.1:0-1323 GCA_046290915.1 Sphingorhabdus sp. | reverse complement strand
GAGCCGGCGCAAAGCGCTGCCCGTCTGGTTTGTGTCGCCAATGATAAACCCGATCCTCCGGTGTCCCAACCCGATCAGGCGTGTAGTCATTGCATAAGCGGCACCTTCGTCATCAATGGTGACCGCCTGTGCAAATGCTGATGGTTTAGCGCTTGCAATTTGGGCGACGGGAACGCCAGCAGCCTGAAGCGCCGCAAGCAACAAAGGATTTTCGCACAAAGGCGGCGGCAACAAAACGGCGTCGACCCGATGCGCCGACAGCCGTGCCACCAGTGCACCGAATTTTTCGTCCGCGTTGCACGGTTCAACTGTCAGTCCAACATCACACGCAGCAGCGCCCGCAAGGCTGCCAACCAGCAGTTCGCTCAAGTAAGCAGCACTCGGATTACTGTGTAATAATGCAATTCGGCATTGCTGACCGCCAGCAAGACTGCGGGCGGCCGGGTTGGGGATATAGCCCAGAGCCTTGATCGCAGCATTCACCCTGTCGCGGGTGGCGGCCATCACGTTGGATTCACCATTGACCACGCGGGAAACTGTCATGGTGGAAACTCCCGCCCACGCGGCGACATCAGCTATTGTTGGCCCGCTTTGGCCGCGCCTTGTACTACGAAACTTCTGGCTCGTCGGTTTTTCCATGACAATGGCCTATTGCGGTCGCTTTGTTGGCGCAAGCATTTCTCCGGTTGCACTGGCGATAATGTTAGCGCTATCACGAAGCCTGGAGAGCAGCCTGCTATGTTTCTGGGAATTGATATCGGTACTTCCGGCGTAAAGGCCGTGATTGTGGATGACGACGGCGCTGTCCGTGACCAGCAGAGCGCGGCTTTGGACGTATCCCGGCCTCATACTTTGTGGTCAGAACAAGACCCAGAAGATTATTGGACAGCTACGCAAGCGGCTGTGATGGGTATTGATCCAGCATTGCGCGCAAGGGTGCAAGGCATTGGGATAGCGGGCCAAATGCATGGTGCGACCTTGCTGGATGCGGACGATAAGCCGCTGCGCCCGACAATATTGTGGAATGACGGCCGCAGCTTTGCAGAATGCGCTGAGCTGGAAATGGCGGTGCCGACGTCACGCGAGATTACCGGTAATATCGCGATGCCAGGCTTCACCGCGCCAAAGCTGTTGTGGGTGCGCGAACACGAGCCGGCGATCTTCGACCGAATACGAACCGTCCTTTTGCCCAAAGATTATGTTCGGCTATGTATGACCGGCAAAAAGGCATCTGACCTGTCAGATAGTGCGGGAACATTGTGGCTGGATGTGGCCAAGCGTGACTGGAATGATGCCATGCTATCGGCGTGTAGCCTATCGCGC
>JBKBTH010000488.1:0-1331 GCA_046290915.1 Sphingorhabdus sp. | reverse complement strand
TTGACAATGGCATTTTTTACACGATAACTGCGACCAGGAAGAGGAGAAAAAATGGCAGACAACTCTGCATTGGCGGCAGTGCGGCCAGCGTTCACCAATCCGAAGCTGATGCTTTGGATATTGATGATTGTATATGTTCTGAATTTTCTCGACCGGCAAATCCTCAACATTCTTGCCGAACCTATCAAGGGTGACCTGGGCCTTAGCGATACCCAGTTGGGCCTTTTGGCAGGACCGGCCTTCGCGGTGTTCTACGCGGTTCTGGGTGTCCCGATTGCCCGCTATGCCGACAATCCGCGCACGAACCGCGTATGGTTGATTTCGGCTTGCCTCGCGGTGTGGTCCGGAATGACCGCCGTTTGCGGATTTGCGCAAAACTTTTTGCAACTTGCCCTCGCCCGTGTGGGCGTAGGTGTTGGCGAAGCTGGATGCACCCCTGCGGCGCATTCGCTGATCGCTGACAGCGTCCCACCCGAAAAGCGCTCTTCGGCTATCGCCTTTTTTGGGCTCGGCATTCCCGTCGGCAGCTTGCTTGGGCTGGTGATTGGCGGTGTGATCAACGACCAATATGGTTGGCGGATCGCCCTAATGCTGGTGGGTGCACCGGGATTGTTATTGGCTGTGCTGTTGCCCGTGTTGCTGCGCGACCCGCGCCGTTGCGCCGACAGCGCGCATTTCAGCGCCGCCACGTCGAACAACATGGCCGCATTGTCGATTAAAGACGCAGTGCGCGAGGTGTTCTCGTCCAAAGCCTATCTCTATGTCTTCATAGCCGCTTCGTTCACCGCATTTCTAAGTTACGGCAAAGGCCTTTGGACGATTAGCTTTTTCATCCGGTCGCATGGTCTGTCCACGACCGAAGCGGGATTATCCATGGCGGTTGCGCTTGGCGTTTCAGGCATCATTGGAACATGGCTTGGCGGGAAAATGGCGGATGTATTCGGTAAGCGCGACAAACGTCATATCCTGACCCTACCGGCCATTGGCATGGCTGTCGCCGCGCCGATTCTTTTTGCCGGCTATTATGCCGAAGACTGGCGCGTTGCGGTGGCGCTGCTGATCGTGCCCACCATCCTGAACGCTGCATATTATGGCCCTGCATATGGCTGTGTTCAGGGGCTTGTTCGACCTGAAGCCAGAGCCATCGCCGCTTCGCTTGTGGTATTCGGTCAAAATCTGATCGGCCTTGGCATGGGACCATTGATTTTCGGAGTGCTGTCCGATTGGCTACAACCCATGGCTGGCGCCGAAAGCGTTCGCTGGGTGCTATATGGCGCAGCGTGGCTTGGCCTGATTCCAGCGTTCTTTTTCTGGCGTGCTAGCTTGCGGCT
>JBKBTH010000487.1:0-1332 GCA_046290915.1 Sphingorhabdus sp. | reverse complement strand
CGAAGATGCAGCGGTCAAATCGCGTCGCCGCGCGGTTGCGGGATGAACAGTCTGCTGAACTCGATTGCTGGCTGGGGCGTCAATATTGCGATTGCGATGACAGCGCTGCGCACCAATCTGATGCGTTCCATACTCACCACGCTTGGCGTGATGATCGGGGTATTCTCGGTGATTTTGGCGGTAGCGGTGGGCAATGGCGCGCAGGTTTCGGTAACGCAGCAGATCGCAACGCTCGGTTCGAACATGGCGATCGTCCTGCCGCAACCCGACAGGGGCAGCGGTCCGCCGCGCTCCGCCGAACGCGGCCGCCTAACCGAGCGCGATGGAGAAGCAATCTTGCGCCAGGTACCGGGCGTAAGCGCAGTCGCGCCGCAAATACGAAGCAGTGTCCAGCTGGTTACGCCAGGGCGCAATGCGACCACACAAGCAACCGGTGCAACGCCGGAATATGGCACCGTTTCGAACATAACCGCATCTGAGGGCCGCTTCATAAGCGATGGCGATGTCGGCGCCGCAGCACGCGTCGTGGTGATCGGCCAGACCGTGGCAAACAAGATGTTCGCTGACGCAAACCCTATAGGCGAAACCATACGTATTAACCGCGTGCCATTTAAGGTTATCGGTTTGCTAGAAAGCAAGGGAAGCAACTTAGGTAACGACAATGACGACCAGATTGTCTTGCCGTTAACGACGCTTCGCCAGCGGTTGTTGACAACGGCAACGCAAGGACCAGACGATGTGTCGTTCCTTTTCGTCGGCTTCGAAGACGAGGAAACCCTGCTAGCAGGGCAACTGGAAATCCAGCGCATTTTACGTGACCGCTACCGTGTGCCGAAAGGCAGGATTAACCCGTTCACTGTCAACACAACCACTGAAATTGCCGAAACGACGGGTCAAGTAACGCAGATTTTTCAGGCAGTTTTGGTCGCGATTGCCTCGATCTCGTTGCTGGTCGGCGGTATCGGCATCATGAATATCATGCTGGTCAGCGTTACCGAGCGCACGCGCGAAATCGGCCTTCGGATGGCGCTTGGGGCAAAGCGCAGCGACATCAGAAACCAGTTCCTCGTTGAGGCCGCTGTGTTGTGCGTGATTGGCGGTGCGATCGGCCTGACATTGGCGATTGTCGCCGCTGCAATTTTTCAGCAAGTGGCCGACTTTCCAGCGCCGGTCGGGTTGGACACGGCATTGATGTCCGTCGCGTTTTCAGCGGTCATCGGCATATTGTTCGGCGGTTATCCCGCTATCCGGGCATCGCGCCTTTCGCCAATTGAAGCTCTGCGCAGCGAATAATCAGAATTTGCCGGACAAGGTTAGTTGAAGCAGAGGGTC
>JBKBTH010000486.1:0-1347 GCA_046290915.1 Sphingorhabdus sp. | reverse complement strand
CGTGGGGTCAGCGACCACCACATCGGTGATGTTGGAACCCAGATTGACCTGTTGCCCGCGTCCAATGGACAAGATGAGCAACTTGCCGTCTTTTGCCGACTGCGCCGATGCCGCTGATGGTATCGCTACAAGCGCGGTCGTGCTGATGGCTGCGGTAATAACAGCGGCGGCGAGCGCCGATTTGAAATTGGTGAAACGTGCCATGTTGTTATCTCCGGCTGATGTCGACTTCGGTCACACTGCCGGCACGCGATACGCGGACCACAGGACCCTTCATGATTTTCTCGACTTGCTTTTGTGTGCGTGCCTGTTCGGCTGCGACCGCCAATGGCATCTGCGCTGGTACGCTGCTGCGTTGGAAGCGGGATACATCACCGCCAGTTGCATAGCTGCTTTTGCCTGCGGTTGGACGCTGGGCCAGCTGGCGCATGATGGCCTGCTCTTGATCAGCGCTTGCGCCTTCGGGAATGTTGATGTCGCCCGATGCCAAGGCTTGTTCCAATTCGGAGGCATTGTCGGCCAGCGAACGCAGCGACAGGCTGATGGTGCCAATCGATTGCGCGACAGTAATTTTCTCGGCGATGCGTGGGGTCGCTTCAATCGTCACCAATTTATATTCGGAGACGATTGTGTTGCCCTTTTCATCGACGGAAGGACTTGAGCGCTGGTCAGTGGCCAAAACGCGCAGGTTGCGGACGATGGTCTCGGAAACCTTCAATGGGGGACCTGCACTTGCGTTCACATTTTGCGTGAGCACCAGGTCAACGCGGTCACCGGGGAAGACGAAGCCGGCAACACCGGTCAGGGCGGAAACAGGCACGGTGACGGCGCGCATGCCAGGTCCAAGTGCAGCCGCGAGGAAGCCACGATCACCAGGCTTTACGATGGAGCCCTGAGTCAGTGGTTGGCCAGCGGTCACGGCGTTGCGAACAACGGTGCCAACGAGGCCGTCAATGGAGGCGCCGTCGGCACCTTCTTTGAAATAAGCGGCTTCGATCAGTTCTTTCGGCCATGGTTGATAGCGTAAGCTGTCGGCGGTGATGATCGTGCCAACCGGCAAAGCCTTCGTCGCGACAAGGACTTTTGGTCCGGTCGGAACGGGTGCTGGCGCGGAGGCTGCTGCAGCTTGGGGTGCAGAAGCACCTGTGAACATGCTGCGCGCCATAAAGGCGGTCACTGCCGCGATTAAAAGCGCGGCCACCAGCAATATGACTTTTTTCCTATCCATGACGTACTGTCCCCTGAAAGGTCCCCTGATTGAACCATGCTATTTCACGTAAAATGGTTAAAAATCCGTTCACCGGCTATCCATAGCCCGGAAAGTGCGATTGCGACGCCATAAGGAAT
>JBKBTH010000048.1:0-9548 GCA_046290915.1 Sphingorhabdus sp. | reverse complement strand
GCGCAGGATGTGATCACCGCGACCGAGCGCGCGGTTTCCGCCAACGAGCTGTCGCTTGAAGGCACGCGCGCGGAAAACAGTGTGGGCAACCGCACCATTCTCGACATATTGAACGCCGAACAGGAATTGCTGAACAGCAAGGTGCAATTGGTTGCCGCGCGCCGCAATGCATATGTCGCTGGATTCACTTTACTTGCGGCCATGGGCAAGGCAGAAGCGCGTGATCTGGGTCTCGAAGGCGGAACCTTATATGACCCCGTCACTGACTATGAAAAGGTAGAAGGCGCCTGGAATGATTGGTCGTCGCAGCCTGATCCCGTCGCCAAATCGACCCGCACCGTTGACACGCAAGCGCAAAAGGCAGAAATAGAACCGATTCCTGCCGATGGCAGAACGCGCTAAGCGAAAGTAGCGGGGGCAAATTTTATGGCAGACAATCGCAGCGAACCCTCAATGGACGAAATATTGTCGTCCATTAAACGCATCATCGCTGATGATGACCGCAGCCGCCCTGCAACGAAACGCGCCAAGTCTGCTGCACGCGAAGAGGAAGAAGAAGTCCTCGAACTAACCGAAGCGGATGAAAATGACTCGGGCGAAGACAGCTTGCTGGATGATAGCAAGGCGCAAAGCCTGCGTCACAGCTTCTCCGCCCTTCAAACGCTCTCCGAGCCAGGCGCAGCGCCGCAAATCGTTCGGTCGGGTGAAACATCGCTTGAGGGTCTGACGCGGGAACTGCTGCGCCCAATGCTCAAGGATTGGCTCGACAGCCATTTGCCGCCAATCGTGGAAGCAATGGTCGAGCGTGAAATAACCCGTATCACGAAAAAGGGTTGATGCGCGCTGCACTGATGATCGCAGCAGCGCTGGCGTTCTCGCCCACTGCTTCATTTGCGCAAAATATCTATGTTGAAGCCGGCAGGCTATTGGATGTTCAGGCTGGCCAAATCCTGACTGGCCAATGCATCAGCATAGCCGCCGACAAAATTATTGCGGTCGCGCCATGTGGTTCGACACCTGCGGGCAGCGCGCGGCTAGATTGGTCTGCGTACACGGTCTTGCCGGGGTTAATCGATCTTCACACCCATCTGGCCGACGCTGGCCAAAACGCAGATCTCGCGCTGCCGCTCAAGACTTCACCTGCCGCGACCGCTTTGATTGGCGCCCATAATGCGCGACTGACGCTTGAGGCCGGTTTCACGACGGTGCGGGATGTCGGAACATATCGCGGACTAACCGATGTTGCATTGCGGGATGCGATCAATGCCGGCCACGTTCCTGGCCCACGCATGTTTGTTGCTGGCGCGTATATCACCATCCCGGAGGGTGGCGGTGAACTCAATGGGGTCGTTCCAAATGCGCAGCTTCCGGCCGATATGCGTTTAGGCATTGCCAGTACCCCGGAAGAAGCCGCCGCGAAAACCACGTTCTTGATAGACCAAGGCGCCGATTTCATCAAAACCATCGCCACTGGCGCGGTGCTTGCGATTGGCACTGAACCCGGCGAGCCCGAATTAACTGAAGATCAGCTGCGCGCAGTGGTGACCACCGCCAAAGCGAGGGGCAAATTCGTGACGGCACATGCGCATGGTGCGGTCGGGATTAAAAGCGCCATCCGCGCGGGCGTGCGCTCAATCGAACATGCCAGCCTGATTGATGACGAAGCGCTCGCCATGGCGAAGGCATCAGGCACGTGGTTGGTAATGGACGTCTATAATGGCGATTACATTGATGACGTTGGTTCGCGTGAGAAATGGCCTGAAGAATATCTCCGCAAGAATCGCGAAACGACCGATATCCAGCGCGCAGGCTTTAAAAAGGCTGTAACGATGGGCGTGAGGATTGCCTATGGAACCGACAGCGGCGTGTATCCGCATGGCGGCAACGCCAAGCAATTCGCTTATATGGTCCGCTATGGCATGACCCCGATGCAGGCCATTCAAAGCGCAACTATTCGCGCAGCCGAGTTGTTAGGTAAAGAAAACGAAATCGGTAGCATAGCACCGGGGCGTTTTGCCGATCTCGTTGCGGTGGAAGGTAATCCGTTGATGGATATAAGCACGCTGGAAAATCTGGCCCACGTCATGAAAGACGCCAAACTTATTCGCTAGTGTCAGCCTGTCGATTCCGGGCAAACAAAAGGGCGGGGAAGTACCCGCCCATCCGTTGCTTGTTTGAAAAGCTGTTTTCTCAGACCATTGTGACCGAGAAAAGCAGGCTGCTGAGCGCGATTGCGCCAACAAAGCTAGCCAATTTCTGCATGTTTCATTCCTTCTACTTTGCCGCACAGCCAAATGGCCGGGTCGTCCCGTGGAAGGCATCCTTTATGTTTTCGTTGTTGCGCTCCCCTTACCGGCAAACCGCATAAACTCAAGTTATTTAGTAGACAATATGGTTGCATAAAACGCAACTAATCGGGGGCCGCTTTCCATTACACGACCCCAAGTCTGACGTTTTCACCTGTAATTTTCTTGCCTGCCTGCCCTGCGCTGACTAGCGTATGGCTATGAGAAAAACCATCATGCTTGCCGCAATCATCGGCACTTCCGCCCTTTCCTCTGCTGCGTTTGCGCGCCCGATGACAGAGACCGACCTCGCGACAATGAAGCGCCTTTCCGGCGCAACGGCATCGCCCGATGGAACCGTGATTGCCTATCAGCTGCGCGAGATGGATTTGGACGCGAATAAGGGCAAGACTGACCTCTACATGCTCAAAATTGGCGCCAATGCGCAGCCAATGATGTTCGCATCAAAGCCAGACAAGAATGAGCATGATCCCGCCTTCGCACCAGATGGCAAAAGCATTTTTTACATCAGCAATGAAAGCGGATCGGACCAGATTTGGCGCTATGACATTGCGACAGCGACAACCGCTCAAGCGAGCAATTTCAAGGCCGATGTCAGCGGGTTCAAAATCTCTCCCGATGGGCAGAAATTTGCAGTCTGGGGCGATGTCGCCCGTGATTGCTTGGAATTTGGCTGCGAAAAGGACGGTGACACGTCAAAGCCCGGGCCCGGCACTGGCCGCGAATATGACCAGCTTATGGTGCGCCATTGGGACCAATGGGAAACACCAGGCAATTACAGCCGGGTATTCACCGTCGTGCTTGGTACAGATGGCAAGCTTGGCACGCTGGGTGAGGCCATGGACGGCAACCTCGTCGGCGACGCCCCGTCCAAGCCTTTTGGTGGCGGCGAAGAGATCAGCTGGAGCGCAGATAGCAGCGGCATTGCCTATACACTCCGGCTAGCCGACAAAAATGAGGCGAAGTCCACCAATCTCGATATTTACGGCGCATCGTTAAAATCCAAAGAAGTCGTGAACATGACCGCCGGCAATGCGGGCACGGATACGACACCCGCCATGTCACCCGATGGCAAATGGATGGCATGGACATCGATGGCGCGCGCGACGTACGAAGCCGACCGCCTTGTCGTGAAGCTAATGGATTTGAAGAACGGCAAGGTGACCGCGCTTACCGAAAAGTGGGACCGCTCCGTGGGTTCGCTTGCATGGGCGCTGGACAGCCAAAGCTTGCTTGTGACTGCGCAGGATGTGCTGGAAACGCCGCTCTATCGCGTTGACCTGAAAGGTAAAGTCACGCGACTTACCGACCGCGGTAGCATTGCAGAGGCCGTTCCACTCAAAAATGGCGGTATCGTTTACGCCATCAACAGCATCGCTGGTCCATCCGACCTCGTGCACATGGATGCCAAGGGCAAAACGACACGGCTGACGAATGTAAATGCGGGCACACTCGCAACGCTTGACCCAGTCAATTACCAGAAATTCGATTTTGCCGGCGCGAATGGCGAACAGGTATTTGGGCAAATCGTGAAGCCGCAAAACGCGACGGGCAAGCTGCCCGTTTTGTTGCTGGTGCATGGCGGTCCGCAGGGAACATTCAACAACAGCTGGTCCTATCGCTGGAACCCAGCTGTTATGGCGTCGCAAGGCTATGCCGTTGTCACCATCGATTTTCACGGGTCAACCGGATATGGCCAGAAATTCACGGACAGCATCAACAAGAACTGGGGCGGATGGCCGCTTGAAGATTTGCAAAAGGGCATGGCCGCCGTTGGCAAAATTGACACGCAGCTTGATACCGCAAACGCCTGCGCGCTGGGCGGGTCCTATGGCGGTTACATGATGAACTGGATTTCGGGCAACTGGCCCGACCGGTTCAAATGCCTCGTCAATCATGCCGGTATTTTTGACCTGCGCGCGATGGCCTACGAAACCGAAGAATTGTGGTTCGACCAGTGGGACAATGGTGGGCCGTGGACCACGCGTACCGATGCGGAAAAATGGAATCCGGTGAACCATGTAACAAAGTGGAAAACACCAACTTTAGTAATCCACGGCGAGAAGGATTATCGCATTCCCTATTCGCAAAGCCTCGCGGCCTTCACGGCGTTGCAGCAACAGGGCGTGGAATCGAAACTGTTGGTATTCCCTGACGAAAACCATTGGGTGCTGAAGCCAAAAAATTCTATCCAGTGGCACCAGACGGTATTCGCATGGTTGGCCAAGCATTTGAAGGACGCAAAGTAAGGGTCGCAACGCACGCCGGCGGCGGGTGATTGCCATTGGCGCGGGGTTTTTGTTGGCTGTTCAACCACATGTCGTGTGGTGAGGGTTTCCCTTTCCCGTGAGGCTCGTTATGGCACGAACCCATGACTATCGACAAAAATTTCGACCCCGCCGCGATTGAGGCGAAATGGTACGCACATTGGGAATCAACTGGCGCATTCCGGCCTGACCGGCCGAATGCCGAGCCGTATACCATCGTGAACCCGCCGCCAAATGTGACGGGTTCGCTGCACATTGGCCACGCGCTCGACAACACGTTGCAGGATATCCTCATCCGTCACGCGCGTTTGCAGGGCAAAGACGCTTTGTGGGTCGTGGGAACCGACCATGCGGGCATCGCGACCCAAATGGTTGTCGAACGGCAACTGAATGCGCGCCAGCAAAAGCGCACCGATTTCACGCGCGAAGAATTCATCGCGAAGGTGTGGGCGTGGAAAGAGGAAAGTGGCGGTGAGATCACGGGCCAGCTGCGCCGGCTTGGTTGCTCAATGGACTGGGAGAATGAGCGCTTCACGATGGACGAGGGCTTTTCAAAAGCTGTCATCAAAGTGTTCGTCGAATTGTACAATCAAGGCCTGCTGTACCGCGACAAGCGTCTCGTCAATTGGGACCCGGGCCTGAAGACTGCGATCTCCGACCTTGAAGTCGAAACGCGCGAAATCAACGGCAAGTTCTGGCACTTTAAATATCCGCTCGAAGATGGCAGCGGATTTATCTCGGTCGCGACCACGCGGCCCGAAACCATGCTTGCCGACATGGCGGTAGCGGTAAACCCTTCGGATGAACGCTATGCGCATCTGGTCGGCAAAAATGTGCGCCTGCCCATCACCGGCCGCTTGATCCCGATTGTCGCTGACGAACATGCCGATCCGGAATTGGGTTCGGGCGCAGTTAAGGTAACGCCAGGGCATGATTTCAACGACTTTGAAGTCGGCAAACGCGCCGGATTTAAGGCGAGCGAGATGTTCAACATGCTCGATGGCGAAGGCCGTGTCGTGCAAACGGCAGATGGCTTGATCCCGCAGGATTATATCGGCCAGTATCGCTTCGGCATCGAAGGCGAGCCAACCAATGCCCGCAAGATGGTGGTCGAAGCGATGGACGCTTTGGGCTTCTTCGAAAAGGTTGAGGACCGTGTCATTCAAACACCGTTTGGCGACCGTTCAGGCCAAGTGATTGAGCCATGGTTGACCGACCAATGGTATGTCGATGCCGAAACATTGGCCAAGCCCGCTATCGAAGCGGTGCGTTCGGGTGCAATCGATATTGTCCCGAAGTCGTGGGAAAAAACATATTTCAACTGGATGGAAAATATCCAGCCATGGTGCGTATCGCGCCAATTATGGTGGGGCCACCAGATACCGGCATGGTTTGATGCCAATGGCAAATGTTACGTCGCGGAAACCGAGGAAGCTGCGCAAGGGCTTGCCGGCACGGGCGTTGAGTTGACGCGGGATCCCGACGTCCTCGACACATGGTTCTCGTCGGCGCTTTGGCCATTTGGCACACTGGGTTGGCCCGACCAAAGCAGTGAGCTGGACCGCCACTACCCGAATGATGTCCTGGTCTCCGGTTTCGACATCCTGTTCTTTTGGGATGCACGCATGGCGATGCAGGGCATTCATTTCATGAAAGAAGTGCCTTGGAAGACGCTGTACCTGCATGGCCTCGTCCGCGCCGCAGATGGCAGCAAAATGTCGAAGTCAAAGGGCAATACCGTCGATCCGCTTGGCCTGATTGACCAATATGGCGCCGATGCTTTGCGCTTCTTTATGGCGGCTATGGAAAGCCAAGGCCGCGACATCAAGATGGATGAAAGCCGGGTCGCTGGCTATCGTAATTTCGCGACCAAGCTTTGGAACGCAGCACGCTTTGCGCAATCCAATGGCATAAGCGGATCGCACAGCATCTCCGCACCCAAAGCCGAACTAGCGGTTAACCGCTGGATTATTGGCGAGGTTGTCGGCACAGTCGAGAAGCTCAACAAGGCCTTTGCCGAGTTCCGCTTCGACGGCATGGCCGATGTGATTTATCACATGGTGTTTGACCAGTTCTGCGACTGGTATCTTGAACTCATCAAGCCCGCCTTTGTCGATGGTGAAAAGGGCGAGATGGACGCTGAATCCATGGCCGTTGCGGGCTGGGTGCTCGATCAAATTTTGGTCATGCTGCATCCATTCATGCCGTTTATCACAGAGGAATTGTGGCACGCATTGGGCGAGCGTCCCTATGACATTATTCATGCAAAATGGCCCGATCCGAGCGCGACGGTTGACCCAGACGCAGTTCGCGAAATCGACTGGGTGATTGACACGATCAGCAAGACACGCTCGTTTAAGGCAGAGTTGAATATTCCTCCAGGCACACGGCTGACGGCGAATATTGCGGACCCGCAGCCATCAACAATGGCCATCATCGAACGGCAAGCTGCGGCGCTGTCGCGTTTGGGCCGCATTGACAGCTTTGCCTATGCGCCTGTTGAAACTAACAATATCGCGCAGATCGTCGTTGGCAGCGATACCGTCGTCTTCGCGCTTGATGGCATTATCGATCTGGATGCTGAACGCAGCCGCATCACCAAGGCTATCGAAGCGGCAGCCAAGGAACGTGATGCCCTGGCCGGGCGGCTGTCGAATGCCGCCTTTGTTGAAAAGGCGAAGCCCGAGGCGGTGGAGAAGGCACGCGCCGATCATGCGGAAAAGGCAGCTGAGGCAGAACGGCTGACGGCGGCATTGGCACGACTGGGGTGAATGGCGGCGTCGCCTTCAACCCGGTTAGCGAAGCTGTCGTGATGGTGTCTCAGCCATGAAGGCACCCGCGCATCAACGTGACCTGACTGTCGGCCCTGTTGCCAAAACATTGTTCCTGTTTGCCCTGCCCTCGCTTGGCGTGAACATCCTCCAATCGCTGAACAATTCGGTCAATTCGGTTTGGATTGGAAAGTTTCTGGGCGAAGAAGCGCTTGCTGCGTCGGCGAATGCCGGGCTCATCATGTTCCTGATGTTCTCCACATTGTTCGGCTTCACCATGGCGACAACGATATTGATCGGCCAAAATATGGGCCGCCGTGACGTCGAATCTGTACGCCGTATCATGGGAACTGCAATCAGCGTCTTTTTCGTCGCCGGTCTGGTCTTCGCGGCCGCGGGCTGGATCTTCGCTCCGCACATGCTGCGACTGATGGCGACGCCCGAGACGGTGTATCCGCTTGCGCTTGCCTATTTGCGCGTGATTTTCCTGACGATGCCGGCATCGTTTGTGATGGTGCTGATTTCTTCATCGCTGCGCGGTGTTGGCGACTCCGTCACGCCATTTTGGAATACAGTGTTGAATGTAGTGCTCGACATCATACTCAACCCGATCTTTATCCTTGGCTGGGGCCCGATCCCCGCCATGGGCATCGCCGGGTCTGCCCTCGCCACCATAGTTGCTGGAATCATCAGCCTGGGGCTGTTGCTACGCAAGGTCTATGCGCTTGACCTGACCATTCGGCTGCGCGGGTCCGAGCTCAAATGGTTGCGGCCCGATGCACGCTATCTGAAACCAATTGCCCGTATGGGCCTTCCCATGGGGCTCTCGATGATCATCATGTCGGGTTCTGCCGTCGTGATGATTGGCCTCGTCAATATTGAGGGCGTGGACACGACAGCGGCATTTGGCGTCATGAACCAGCTTTGGAGCTATGTGCAAATGCCCGCTGTGGCAGTTGGTGGCGCGGTGAGCGCTATGGTCGCGCAAAACATCGGCGCAAACCAATGGAACCGCGTTGGCCGCATCGTGTGGTCGGGCATCGGCATTAACCTGCTGATGTCGGGCGTGCTGATTTTGCTTATGACATTGTTCGCAACGCCGCTGCTTCAGTTATTCTTGCCGGTCGGCAGTCCAGCGATCGATATCGCCATTCACATCAACCATATCATTGGCTGGAGCTTCATATTGATGGGCGTTTCAGTTGTAGTGACCTTTGCCGTGCGCGCAAACGGCGCCGTGGTTGCGCCATTGCTCATCCTGATATTCAGCGCCGTGGTGGTCCGCTTCAGCGTCGGCTTTGGCCTATATAAACGATATGGCGCCGATGCCATTTGGGGAGCATTTATCGCGACATCCATCGCGTCTTGTGTCTTGTCGATTGCCTACTATCTCAACGGCAGCTGGAAAAAGGCGAAGGCGATGCCGACGATTGGCGCACCGCCCTTACAGACGGCACAGGAATAAAATGGCTGTTCTACAAAAGCAGAATATCGACATGTTTGGATTTGCTAAGGAACAGCTGCGGTTCATGCTGACATTTCTGCTGTCGCTATGGCTGGCTGTTGGCGTGGCATATGCGCAGGCTCCATCGCCAGCCAAGGCAGCTCCTCAAAATGTGCGCGCGTCGATAGATATTGAAACCAATCGCCCCGCACCCGGCGATAACGTAACTATTGCGATCGTCATGGACCCCAAGCCCGGCTGGCACGATTATTGGCTGAACCCCGGTGATGCCGGGACCCCGCTTGAGCTCGAATGGCAATTACCCAACGGTGTTACGACGGGGCTGGTGCGTGCACCCGTGCCCGAGACGTTGATTGTCAGCGGGTTTATGAACCACATTTACAAGGCAAAGCATGCCTTTCTGGTTGATGTCAAAATACCCAAAGATGCGCGGCCGGGCCAAAGCATAAACGTTCAAGTCAACGCACGCTGGTCAGCCTGTTCGGATTTAGTTTGCGTTCCGGAAAACGCGACATTGTCGGTTCCACTAACCGTCGGGTCTGGCACCATTGAAGATGCTGACCGCGCACGCTTTGATGAATGGCGCAGTACGTTGCCGGTGCCGCTTGACCGTTCGGCGCTTTATCAAATCGATGGCAAGCGCATAGATATTGCTATCCCCTATCCACGCGGTGCCAAGGCTGAACGCGTGTGGTTCTTCGCACAGACCGAAAAACTGTTCCGCTATTCAGCGCCGCAA
>JBKBTH010000485.1:0-1359 GCA_046290915.1 Sphingorhabdus sp. | reverse complement strand
CAAGCGGTGATTATCAACCCGATGAACACCCCCAGCTATATTGGCAGCGGCGGACCAGAGGGTGCGTTTACAGAAGAATTGCTTGTGCGTGAGGCGCGGCTCGGGGATTCGATCTTGCCGATTCCTGACGGTATTCCATATGACATCGCCGCGATGTGTGAGCCGTTGGCCGTAGCGATGCACAGCGTCAACCGCGCCGAGGCGAAGGCCGGCACCAAGCTGGTCATCTATGGCTGCGGGCCCATTGGGCTTGGCATGGTGCTGTGGGCGGTGGATCGCGGTTGCGACGTGATCGCGCTCGATTTGGCCGAAGAAAGACTGGAGCGTGCGCGGGCGCTGGGCGCAAAGACGATAAACCCGTCAAAAGAAGACGCCATCGCACGCATAAAGCAACTTCACGGCAGCGAAGTCTATTTTGGCCGTGAACGCTCTTCGACCGATGCCTATATCGATGCCGCAGGCGGGCCTTCAATCCTGTCCGACGTCGTCTCGATGGCAAAACAACACGCCCGACATGTCATCACTGCAGCCTATATGAAACCGATCGAATTGCCGGCAGGCCCTATGCTTACCAGCGAAATGACTATCACCACAGCGGTTGGCTACCCGACCGAATTCCCGGATGTCGTCGCCGCAATGCCGCGTCTAGAAAAACAAATTCGATCGATCATCAGCCATCATTTGCCGTTCGAACGCATTATGGAGGGGTTGGAAGTGGCAGCTACCCCGCAATCAGCCAAGGTCATGATCGAATTTGGGGGCGCGTGATATGACTGAAGAGAAGAAGCCTGCACTGGCAGGACTGGTTCGTGCGGGCGACGCACAAACCGAGGCCATCGCCATCACCGATTTCGTCTGGCAGGTTAATGACGTGTCAAACCTGTACCTGGTGAACACCAGCGACGGCGATGTGATGGTCAACACGGGCTTTATGGACAATGCCGAACGGAATGTAAGTTTGATGGCGCCCAAACGCAGCGGCGTCCTGAAACACATCATTCTGACCCAAAGCCATGCCGATCATTTTGGTTGCCTGACCGAATTCAAAGAGGCGGACACAATCGTCATCGGCGGTGCCGGTTTCAACGAGGCATGGGGCGATATGAAGCGGCTCCAGCCCTTTTTCGGGCCGCGCAGCAAGAAATTATGGGGTAGCACGCTCAAGCGCGGCGGCACGCCCAAACCGCCCCCTGAGTTCGTTCCCGATCTTCTCGTTGAAGGTCGGTTTGCGTTCGAACAGGGTGGCCGGCAATTCGAAGTGATCCACGCCCCCGAGGGGGAAACAGTCGACAATCTTATCGTCTGGATGCCCAACGAGAAAATTGCCTTTACCGGCAATCTGGTCGGACCGGTTTGGCT
>JBKBTH010000484.1:0-1367 GCA_046290915.1 Sphingorhabdus sp. | reverse complement strand
TTAATGCCGTGGCGGCTGTCGATCAGCACAAACACGCGCTTTAGCACAGCGCGGCCACGCAGATAGTCGTTGATCAAATAACGCCATTGCTGAACTGTCTTGATGGGGGCTTTGGCATAGCCATAGCCCGGCATATCGACGATCCGAAACAAGGCAGGTTCACCGACATCAAAAAAGTTCAGCTCCTGCGTGCGGCCGGGTGTGTTGGACGCACGCGCAAGGTTGTTGCGGTTGACCAGCGCATTAATCAGGCTGGACTTTCCAACGTTCGAACGGCCCGCAAATGCGATTTCAGGCACGGTCGGCTCAGGCAAAAACTCGAGCTTCGGCGCAGATTTCAGGAACGTAACCGGACCGGAAAATATCCGGTTCGGCTCTGCTATTCCGGCAATTACGTCCGCGCTCACGTCCCGGCCTTGGCTTTTGCGGCTGCTTTTTCTTCTGCGTCACGTGCCATTTGCTCGCGCAACACGGGGTGGCGCGAATAGAGCCACTTTTGCTGTGCAATCGAAACGAGGTTCGACATGACCCAGTAGAGTTGAAGCCCAGCCGCAAACGGCGCCATGATGAACATCAGGAACCATGGCATGACCGCAAAAACTTGCTTCTGGACCTCATCCATAGGCTGCGGGTTTAGGCGCTGCATCAACCACATCGTGACGCCCAGCAGTATCGGCAGAACGCCTATGGCAATGAACGATGGCGGATCAAACGGTAGTAGTCCAAACAGGTTGATTGGCGTCAACGGGTCTGGTGCCGACAAATCCTTCAACCATAATACGAACGGCTGGTGACGCATTTCGATCGACAGCAGCAGAATTTTGTACAGCGCGAAGAAGATGGGAATCTGCAACACGATGGGCAGGCAGCCCGCGAGCGGATTTACCTTTTCATCCTTATACAGCTTCATCATTTCCTGCTGCAGGCGTGGCTTGTCGTCTTTCCAACGCTCTTGCAGTGCCTTCAACTTTGGCTGAACAGCGCGCATCTGCGCCATGGAAGCAAACTGCTTCTGCGCCACCGGATACATAAATCCGCGGACGATGATCGTCAGGCCAATAATAGCGACGCCAAAGTTCCCGAACAAACCGAACAACCAATGCAAGATCCAGAAGAACGGAATGGCGATGAACCAGAACCAGCCCCAATCGATGGCATAATCAAGATAGGGAATGCCAAGCTTTTCCGAATAGCTGTTCAGAACAGCCATTTCTTTGGCACCAGCAAAGAGGCGCGAGCCGCTGTTGAGGACTGCACCCGGCGCTACGCTGGTGTAGCGTGTGGGAATGACCTGCGCCTGATAGACGTCGCCACTTGCGCGGAATTTTGCCGACACAGGCGTCTTCTGGTCGGGGATGAGCGCGCCG
>JBKBTH010000483.1:0-1388 GCA_046290915.1 Sphingorhabdus sp. | reverse complement strand
AACGACGCGGCAGCATCTGGCGCAGCAACCAATGTTACGCCCGAAGGAACGCCGGAAGTAGCAGTGCTGTTAAAGCCAGTAAGAATTGCGCTATTGGTGCCGTCAAAGACTTTACTGACCGTAGGAAAGAGTAACATCCGCTGCGTGATCGCAGACCCTTCCGTCAGAACGAACTTTGTCGAAAAGTCGGTTGGGGCTGAATAGGACACCGGATTATATGTGATGGTCACTGGCGCTACTGTTACGGTGACTGGCGGCGCGAGCGGGGCAAAGATGATTGTGCCCCCGCCAACGCCGGGGCCAGTGCCCGCTGCACCTGCCAGCAGGGTCAGACCGATAGGTGATCCCAGGCTTTGCGCTGGAATGTTGCTACCTCTGGTCAGCGTTACCGCAGCGTCGATATGGATGTCATGGCCAGCGCACAACAATATGTTGCCGTCTACCGTGGTCATCGCATGACGCACGTTCACATTTTCGCCAGCGCGTAACAATATGCTGCCGTTAGTGGTGGTGAGTGCGGCATTTACGTTGATATCACGGCCGCAACAGGCCACGATATTGCCCTTGGTGGCAGTAATCGCCGCATTGATGTTCAGGTCGCGAAATGCGTTCAACGTCAATGTTGTCGCATCGCCCGATGCTGTCCAGGCAATGGCATCGTTCACATGAATATCGCCATTGCCCGGCGTGACATCGCCCGCGACGGGCATAGTGCTGATGATGACATTGGTGGTTACCAACTGCGCAGAAAGCGTCGCGCCAGAGATATTTCCGCCGACGGCCGATATCGTGTAGTCAGCTGGATCAATCAGCCATGTCCCTGTCGCACCTGCCGCTGCTGCGGTCGTGATCCGGGCGGTATTCGTGACGTTTACCGAAGCAGCAGAGGTCTCGATGAACCCGCCGTCACCGCCATCTGGGGCGCTTGCGTCCAACGCCCCGCTCATGTTCAAAGTACCGCTTGGCATATCTCCCAAAAGTAGGATTTTACCGGAACGGCTTTCAAGCGTGCGCGCCTCAATCACGCCGCTGTTATTGACGACGGACTTCAGAAGGTCACCTGCACCTTGCGCAGTCATCAGCACATTGCCGCCATTGGCGCGCAACAGTCCGCCATTTTCAACAAGTGCTTGGACACCGCCTTGATCAACAGCCACATTAAGCAAACCGTCACCTGCGAAGTCGAGCGTAATTGCCGTGCCCGCCGCCAGCGCGATGGTGCCCAAATTCGCTTGAATCAGACCCTGATTGCTAATGCTGGCACCCAACAACGCAACATAGCCACCGTTGGCCGCTATGCTACCTTGATTAACCACGGCGCCATCATTGCCTGCAAAGCGGTATCGGCCAGCAGCAAAATCGGCATCAGTCATATTGAGCGTTGATGC
>JBKBTH010000482.1:0-1402 GCA_046290915.1 Sphingorhabdus sp. | reverse complement strand
TTGATGGCTTGCGACCCTTGAATGAATGTCAGCGCCTTCAACCGGTCACGCAGCATCGCCGCGCGTTCGAAATCGAGTCCCTCTGCCGCGCCCTCCATTTCCTTCGCCAGCTTGGCCTGCACCGCAGAGGATTTGCCATCGAGGAAAGATTTGGCGTCGGCGACCAGGCCGTCATAGGATTGGTCATCAATCCGGCCAACGCATGGCGCGGAACAGCGCTTGATCTGATACAACAGGCATGGCCGGTCGCGGTTGTTGAAAAAACTGTCCGAACAGCTGCGTAACAGGAACAGCTTTTGCAGCGCATTCAACGTCTGGTTAACTGAACCCGCGCTGGCAAATGGGCCGTAATAATGCCCCTTGTTCCGCCGTGCCCCGCGATGTTTCTGGATACGCGGAAACTTGTGGTCCGCGCGCAGCAGTATGAAGGGGAAGCTTTTGTCGTCGCGCAGCAGCACATTATACGCCGGACGATATCGCTTGATCAGCTGCGCTTCCAACAACAGCGCCTCCGCCTCGCTGTTCGTCGTCACAATCGTCATTGAACGCGTAAGCGCGACCATTCTGCGCAGGCGATTGGGCAAGCGGTCAATCTGCACATAATTGCCAACGCGGTTCTTTAGGGCGCGCGCCTTGCCGACATATAACACATCGCCGCGCGCGTCGTGCATGCGGTACACGCCTGGCTTCAGCGGTAGCGTCTTCAGGACATTGCGGATCGCGGCTGTGCCGGTTTCCAAATCAGGTGTATCTGCGCCGCGCACCGCATAGGTAGCCTTCTCCTCGTTAAAGCGAGAAGCAGCATTCGGTTGGTCAGGGCGGTCGGCTTTGGACATGTTGGCGGTGATGTAAGCAACGTCGGTTCACTACACAACGTCATTCCCGCACCGGCGGAGTGATAAGCATAATAGTCATCATCCCCGCGCAGGCGGGGACCCAACTCCAGCGGTTTGGTGGAGCAATTACCGGTCCGGATAATTAGATGGCGGGAGTTAGGTCCCGCCTACGCGGGAACGACGCCATTTCGTTAATGTAGTAAGATCGCGTCGTTTGAACTTAGTTCAGCGAGGCAATTGACTGGTCGACCAACGCTGCGTCAGCTTTTGCGTCGTGATGCGCAGCAATCAATTGCGCAGCAGCGGCAGCAGCCGCGCTTGCAGCCTTGTTGCGGACGTCGGCAATTGCGGCACGCTCGGCTGCTGCAATCTTATCTTCTGCAGCCTTCGCACGGCGTTCAATCAATGCAGTTGCATCGGTCTTAGCGCGGGCGACAATCAGCTTCGCCTCGGCTTCGGCAGAGGCCTTCATCGCATCGGCATCTACAGCCGCCTGCTTTGCCTTTGCTTCATATTCAACTTTAATATTTTCAGCTTCGGCACGCAGTGCAGTCGCTTGATCAAGC
>JBKBTH010000481.1:0-1409 GCA_046290915.1 Sphingorhabdus sp. | reverse complement strand
CATATCCGCTCTTATGTCGACCAATTGGGTCGCGGCGACTTCGCTTGCTGCTAGTGATTTAGCGGGCGACGATGGTGTCAAGGGGCGCCCCTGAAGCGCGTACCCCGTCATCCCCAACAGAACGACAGCCGCAGCGATCTGCCACAAGCCCTTGGCCGAACGAACGTTCCAGACGAGGACGGCTAGGCTGAGTATAGCCAAGATACCAAGTGCAAACCAACCGTTCATGCGCGCCTCCGGAACAATCCGCGTGCCAGCCAAATGCCGGCGATCAGGACCAATAAGGGTGTGAGCCAAAGCAACAGCCCTGCCCCCTTCATGTCGGGTTCGAAGCTGACCCATTCACCGTAGCGCGCGATCATCCAGCCACGAATGGCTTCCGGCTTTTGCCCTGCGGCTATTTGTTGCCGCACCTCAGCCCGCATCGTGCCAGCCATTTGCGCATCACTATCCGCAATCGATTGGCCTTGGCATTGAATGCAGCGCAAGCTGTGCATCAGCTTGGTTGCTTCTGCTTCCTTTGCGGGATCAGGTAACTGACGGTTTGCAAATGCGGGCGTAGGGCCGCTGCCTTGTGCAAAGACCGGCGATACAAGCATGAGAGAGATGAGCGCCAATTTTCTCATTTCGCAGCGTTCACTTTTTCAACCAGCATGGGGACATGCTCGGCCCGGATGTCCCCGATATGCTGATATAATATCGTGCCGTCACCACCAATGACATAAGTTTCCGGAACGCCCGATGAACCGAGCTTGAGCTGAACCGCCATTTCGCTGTCCGAACCAATCCGCCGAAACGGATTGCCGAATTCGGCAAGAAAAGCTGCGACATCTTCGGGCCTATCACGGATGGCAATGGCGTCGATTTCAACACCTGCCTTTTTTAACGCTTCGAGATATGGCGCTTCTGCCTTGCACGGGATGCACCAGCTGGCAAAAATGTTAAGCAAGCGAGGCTTCCCATCCGCCATGTCGCCGCTTGCCAATCCTTCGACTCCGGCGGTTGCTGAAGGCAATGAAAATGCAGGCAGCTTTTGACCGATCATCGCCGAGTGCACTTGTTCATCTTTGGGGACGACCAGCCCGTAAATGGCCAGCCCGCCAATCAAACCAATAACCGCGAGCGGGATCCATAGAAGCCAAGGCCGGTTCATGCTGGCTGCCACGTGTTCTGCGCAGGTTTTTTCGCGCGCCGGAACATGCGGCCAAGCAACGCAATAATACCGCCAAGTGCAATAAGCATTCCGCCATACCAGATAAACGGCACGAAGGGTTTCCACCACAAGCGCACTTGCCAGCGACCATCGCCCTCTTGGTCAGGCTGCGCAATGACGGCATAAAGCTGGCCATTCCATCGCGTCAGCAACGCTGCCTCGCTCGTTTGCATTTCAGGTTTGAAAAACTGCCGCG
>JBKBTH010000480.1:0-1410 GCA_046290915.1 Sphingorhabdus sp. | reverse complement strand
GTAAGCCTTTGGATTTTGGCCTGATCTGCTGCGCGCCGGGGATACATCAGGCCGTGGTGGAGCGTTTGTCCGAACGCGCCGCTCGGATTTTGTCGGGATCCTGAATTCGCTTCAGGCAACGTCCACATGTCCATCACCGTCACCCTGAACTTGGTTCAGGGTCTTACTGCCCATGTCGAAAAGTAAGATCCTGAAACAAGTTCAGGATGACGCATTGGAGGTACGCGCGTTAGGCTAATTCAGCGAGCCTGCGATACTAAACCCTTGCTCTCGTCCACAACGTCTCTCGGTCCATGTCACGCGGGTTGTTCGCGACCGCGTCGACAAACGCCTTGCGCACCCAACGGAACTTTTCGGGGCGGCTGGTGAAGATGCGTTGGTCCCATGCGTGCGTATCGGCTGCGCGGACTTTGCGGGCGATTTCGCCATAAATGCCTGCGGCGGATAAAACTGCCCAGCGTGCGCGCAGCGGCAGATGCGCGGCGCCGACGCGGGCTGATGCTTCATATTGCTCGGCCTCATCGGCAAGCCAGCGGCCCATCAACGCCAGTTTCTTGCGGTTATGTGGCTTCATATGCTCGCCGGGGCCGATATCGAGCATCGCCAGCCAATCATCGGGCAAATAGCAACGTCCAGCCGCGTCATCCTCGGCAATATCGCGCGCGATGTTCGCAAGCTGAAACGCCAAGCCAAGGTCACAGGCGCGGTCGAGCGTTGCTTCGTCGTCTGCCCGAACACCCATCACCACCGCCATCATCACGCCAACTGCGCCAGCGACATGATAGCAATATTGGTACAGGTCGCTTTCGCGGCGGGGGTGCCAGTCCGCGGCATCAAGTGCGAAGCCTTCGATGACGTCTTCGGCCATGCGTGCGGTGATGCCACATTCGCGCGCAACGACGCCAAGGCAGTTAAAGGCTGGTTCACCCGTCGGCGTGCCCGCCAGCGCCGTTGCGGTCAGCGTACGAATGGCGGCAAGGCTTTGCTGGGGGTCGGTGACCGTTTCCATCGCGCCGCCATGGTCCTGCCCATCGGCCATGTCGTCGCATTTGCGGCACCATGCGTAGAGCAACCAAACGCGTTCCCGCGTCGTGCGGTCAAACAAGCGGCTGGCGAAGCGGAAGGACTTCGATCCGCGCGCTATGCTTTCCTGCGCAAATTCCACCAGGGCAGGGCGATCAAAATCAGCCACGGCAAAAACCTGTGCAAGGGCCGATGGGTATTGCGTTCACAAATCATCCGCTTTCATCTGGAAGATGGTCTTATGCGGAACATAAGCGGCCATTTTGTCGAGCAAGCCGTCAAGCACGTCATCGACAATCATGATGCCCGCATGTTGCGGCCGGATGAAGCCCACGTCGATCATATTCTGGTTGAACGCGATAAGCTGGTCATAGAAACCGGCAATGT
>JBKBTH010000479.1:0-1421 GCA_046290915.1 Sphingorhabdus sp. | reverse complement strand
CCGGGCAACTCAACATCCGCACGACCCAGATTGGAGGCTGACATCATGAAGCCAATTAAAAACCGCATCACTGAATTACTGGGCGTCCAATACCCTATCATTCAGGCGCCGATGGGCTGGATTGCGCGGGCACAACTGGCTTCGGCCGTTTCAAATGCCGGGGGACTTGGCATCATTGAAACCTCATCCGGTCAATTGGAAGAAGTGCGCGCAGAGATTATCAAGATGCGCGAATTGACGGATAAGCCATTTGGGGTGAACATCGCGCAAGCCTTTGTGCGCGATCCCGGCATCGTTGATTTCGTGGTCGATCAGGGCGTTAAGTTTGTCACCACTTCGGCAGGTGACCCGAACAAATATTGTGGCCCGCTGAAGGCGGCAGGGCTGACGGTCTTTCATGTTGTCCCAACACTAGCCGGTGCTTTGAAAGCTATTGATGCTGGCGTCGATGGCCTCGTGGTCGAAGGCGGTGAAGGCGGTGGATTTAAAAATCCCAAGGACGTTGCACTCATGGTCCTGTTGCCACTCATTAGGAGCAAGGTTGATGTACCGATCGTCGCCGCGGGCGGTATGGTATGCGGACGGACGATGGCGGCGGCCTTTGCGCTGGGCGCAGAAGCGGTGCAAATGGGCACGCGCATGGTCAGCGCGGCAGAATCTCCAGTTCACCAAAACTGGAAAGACGCAATCATCAACGCCAAGGAAACCGACACGCTGTTTCTCAACCGTCATGGCCCGGGACCTGCATTGCGTGCCCTAAGGACCGAGCGGACGACGAAACTGGACCATGAACCCAGCGAAAACATAATGGGCGAAATGCGCGGCGTGCTCGATTTGTATTTCGGCGGCGACATGGAGGCGGCGATTGCTCTGTCTGGCCAAGTTGCCGGACGCATCGATGCGGTAAAGCCCGCGAAACAAATTATCGATGAAGTCATGGAAGAATTTCACGACGTTATGAACAATTTGCGCAACGATTATTTGTAGGAGCCGCTTTGGACCCTGTCCTTGAAGAATTCCTGAGCGATCCGGCTGCTGATGTTTCCGCGCTGCACGATGTAGCGCGGATTAAGGCAATTCTGGAGCAATGCGCGCGCGATGGAAGGGCGATCAGCTATTCCGAGCTACTACTCAACCTTGGATTTCGTTTTACGCGGCCAAAGATGCGCGCCGTCTGCAAGACGTTGGACAAGATCGACCAAATAACGTTCGAGGAAGGCAAACCTGCGCTTGCTGTGCTCGTGGTGCGCGAAGGCGACGGCCTGCCGGGGCAGGGGTGGTGGACAGGGCGTACCGATTATCAGGGCGAATGGACCGGACCACAGGCGCAGGACCATATTCGTAAGCTACAGGACGCGGTATTTGCATATTGGCGGGGGCAACCTGCTTGAGACCTAGTCTACGTGCGTAAATAGCGAGAT
>JBKBTH010000478.1:0-1427 GCA_046290915.1 Sphingorhabdus sp. | reverse complement strand
CATGCGGCTTTGGTTCGATCAGGATTGCACCTTTGAAACCGATTTTGTGCTTATGGTCGACGACCAGAGAGAGGAAACGCCCAAAATTTTCCTGCTCGATGCCAAGGTCGGTGTTGAGTATCGTGTCATAGCCTTCACGACCGCCCCATAAGACATAGTTCGCTCCACCTAGCCGGTGCGTGGCCTCCATCGCATCGCGGACTTGTAAGGCCGCCCACGCAAAGACTTCGGGGTCTGGATTGGTCGAGGCTCCGGCCATATAACGCGGGTGACCAAACAGATTGGCGGTGCCCCATAGCAATTTGCGGCCATGGCTTGCTTGTAATGCCTCAAGATGATCGACGGCTTCGGCAAAGCTGTTGCGGAACGATGCAACATCGGTCGCGTCCGCCATGACATCGACATCGTGAAAGCAATAAAATGGCACATCGAGTTTTTCAATAAAGGCCATAGCTGCTTCACGCTTAGCCTTGGCATGCACAGCGTCATTGGGTCCCGCGTGCCATGGCCGAGTAAAGGTACCAGCGCCAAAAACGTCGCTGCCAGGCCAGCAGAATGTATGCCAAAAACATACGGCGAAGCGTAAATGGTCTTCCATCCGTTTGCCCAAAACCACGCGATCCTTGTCATACCAGCGATAGGCAAGGTCGTTATTACTATCTGGGCCTTCGTAACGAATGGTGTTGAACGGCGCAAAATAATCGGCGGACATGTATTTTCTCCTACACTTGGGAAATATGGGAATAAGCGGCGCGGAAGCGGGCGAATTTGGGGGCGAGGCCATCGGTAATGGCGCGATCGGGCATTATGACATGCGATACTGGCGGGGCGATGCAGATGCTGGCGGCGTCGGTGCCGGTTACCGCCATCTGCGCAAGTTTTGCCGCGCCCAGCGCAGGTCCGACTTCTCCACCTTCCAGATAAACCAAAGGCGTGTCCAGTGCTGCGGCAATGATTTTGCCCCAGTAGGTCGAGCGTGCACCGCCGCCGATGACCGACAACGATTGGATATCGGTGCCTGCTTCCTTTAGCGCGGAAAGGCCATCGGCAAAGGCGAACGCCACACCCTCCAGAACGGACTGCGCCAATTTCGCCGGGCAGGTTGCATTATCAAGTGCCAGAAAACTTCCGCGGATATGCGGGTCATTATGCGGTGTGCGCTCACCCGACAGATAAGGCAGGAAAATCTCGGGCCCGGCCGCTGCTCCTGCAGTTTGGGCCAATGCGAACAAGGCCGCCGGGCCGTCGCATCCGGTAAGTTTTGCCACCCAGTCTATGCACGATGCCGCCGACAAATGGACGGCCATTTGGTGCCACATGCCGGGCAGGCAATGGCAAAATGAATGGACGGCGCGTGCTGGGTTTGGGCGGAAATTCTGGGTCGCGACAAAAATAACACCCGACGTGCCAAGCGATAGCAACGCATC
>JBKBTH010000477.1:0-1431 GCA_046290915.1 Sphingorhabdus sp. | reverse complement strand
CACCCGCTGCCAAAATGATAAACGCCACTTTATTTGTTTTGGTGATTGCCGAAGCCGTACGCCATGTGGTGATGTTGGTTAGCTACAGGAGGGGATGGCATGGCTAATCCACCATTCACTAACGACATCAAAACGCTGCGCTTCCTGGCCGGAGAAATGACGCAGGGCGATCTGGGCGACAGGGTTGGCGTCACGCGTCAAACAATTGCTGCTATCGAGCAGGGCAAATACTCACCGTCGCTTGAGGTCGCGTTTCGAATTGCGCATGTATTCGGCAAGCCATTGGAAGAGATTTTCCAATGGAGTGCAAAAGCCGGATGATGCGTGCTGGTTGGGTAAGGCTAGCGCGTCTTGGAGAATGCGGCGCAGTCGGCAACAAGTGCGGTCATTTCATCCACCGGAATGACATGCTTCGGACCGAAATTGAAACAGGATTTGCCCTGCATCCGCTTGCGCAAAGCGTCCGAAATTCCGTACAGTAACGAAGCGTCGAGATACACCGGAAACAGGTGAAACGAGACATAGCTTTTCTTGATCTGCACCGCTGCGAACATCTCCGGCGTGCCATCGGCCTTTATTGTTTCGAGGT
Source organism: Sphingorhabdus sp. (assembly GCA_046290915.1). Lineage (GTDB taxonomy): Bacteria > Pseudomonadota > Alphaproteobacteria > Sphingomonadales > Sphingomonadaceae > Sphingorhabdus_B. The sequence continues at coordinate 842 of JBKBTH010000477.1, read as the reverse complement.
AATAACTATCCGCCTCATCCCGCTTTACGTGAAAGTCGGGTTCATAGGGTTTCAGGATATCTTTCAGCGTCGAAAATATGTCTTCGGCCACCTCATTCTCCCATTGCGTTCGCCCGTGCCGCAACTGCCTCGGCAACATTGTCGCTGAAAATGCCGTCAATACCAGTAGCCAAAAACGCCTTCATCTCTGCCTTCACATCGCCAATGCTGCGCGGGTCGACGCCTGATTTCTGCGCCAGCGGCAGGAAGTAATTTTCGCGGCGGAAGGTCCATGGGTGCACGGCGAGGCCAAGCTCGTGCGCGTCGGCCACAAGGGTGGTTGGCGTGCCCAGGTTGCCGATCAGCGTGCGCGGGATCACCAGCGCCTTGTTCGGGCCAACGCCATCGGCATAGGTGGCAACCATTTTCAGGCCCTCTGCAGATGCCATTTGCGGGTAGGTCAGGTCGCTGCGGTCGGGCGGGCTGCCCTTTTCGTCCATCAGCTGGATCAGCCGCAATTTGGTCTTGGGCCGCAATGCTTTCAGATTTTCGACCTCGAACGACTGGATGAAAACCGGCGCGCTTTTGTCGACATGGCCAAACTTGGTCAGCATGACCAGCAACGGCGCCTCATGCGGCAAGCCAATTGACGCAAAATAGCTTGGGTGTTTGGTTTCGGGATAAACACCAACACCGCGTGCCTTCGCCAGTGTGAGGATCTCTTCAAAGGTCGGGATCTCAAACTGCCCGTCAAACGCCATATTGTCCTTGCGCAATTGCGGCAGGCGTTCCTTGGCGCGCAAGGTCTTGAGTTCGGCGAGCGTAAAATCCTCGGTAAACCAACCCGTCATTTCCTGACCATC
>JBKBTH010000476.1:0-1436 GCA_046290915.1 Sphingorhabdus sp. | reverse complement strand
GAACGGCTTGCGCCTGTCACAGACACGGTGCGCAAAGTCTCTGCCGCGCTTCCAGCAGAAACAACCTTCCTGGGTTTCGCTGGAAGCCCGTGGACGGTCGCTACGTACATGGTGCATGGTCAAGGCAGCAAAGACCAGGCAGAGGCGCGCAGGATGGCGCACGCCGAGCCGGAGCGCTTTGGCGGTCTTATCGATGCGATCATTTCTGCAACGGTCGATTATCTTGGCGATCAGATCGATGCTGGGGTTGATGCGGTGCAGTTGTTCGACAGCTGGGCAGGTTCCTTATCACCTGCACAGTTCGAAAAATGGGTCATCGCGCCAAATGCTGAAATCGTGCGTCGCTTGAAAGCGCGCAATCCTGATGCGGTTATCATTGGCTTTCCAAAAGGCGCGGGTGGTAAACTCGCCGCCTATGCCGAAGGTACAGGCGTTGATGCATTGGGATTGGATGAAACAGTTGATCCGCATTGGGCGAACCGCGAGCTGCCAAAAGGATTGCCAGTACAAGGCAATCTGGATCCCCTTGCGCTGATTGCCGGTGGTCAGGTTCTAAAAGACGCAGCAGATAATATTCTATCTGCGTTTGCCGATCGTCCGCATATTTTCAATCTCGGTCATGGCATTCTGCCTGATACGCCGATAGAAAATGTCGAATTGCTACTTAATCTGGTCCGCAAGGGTTAACCCATAAAGGCCGTTTTCATGACGGAAACGCTATCTGTGTTGTATATCTGGCTTAAATCTGCCCATATTATTTTCGTGATTTTCTGGATGGCGGGGCTGTTTATGCTCCCGCGCTTCTTTGTCTATCATCAAGAAAGCGCAGAGGGATCTGAAGAGGCGGCCAAATGGGTGGACCGTGAATCCAAACTGATTAAAATTATCCTCAATCCAGCGATCATCGTTGTTTGGGTTGTCGGACTGCTGCTGGCTTGGAATATCGGCGCGATGGCTGAAGGTTGGTTCCATGCCAAATTGCTCTTCGTGTTGGCTCTGTCGGGATATCATGGCTGGATTGTTGGTTATGCGAAGAAACTTGCGCGCGGCGAACGGCGTTTGACGGGCAAGCAATTGCGTCTGTTCAATGAAGTTCCGGGCATAGCATCGGCCATTATCGTTATACTGGTTGTCGCCAAACCATTCTAAGCGCGGTTGCGCGCGTTTTAGCAGAACAGTTGACGGCGCACACATCGCAGAGTAATTGCGGATATAAGCCTGTCCTGGGCGTGAGGCGCGATCTCAACAACAACCGCGCCACCAACTTTCAATATTCGGCTGGTTGTCTTTCTAAAACTGGCTCTCACTTGGACAAACCGTCCACCTACAATCTGGGCCAATGGTCCGTTCAACGGAATTTTTTATGCATTTGAAAGAGCTGAAAAGCAAAAACCCCGCTGACCTCGTATCGATGGCTGAAGAGCTGGGTGTCGAGG
>JBKBTH010000047.1:0-9621 GCA_046290915.1 Sphingorhabdus sp. | reverse complement strand
GATCCTGTGGGATGGCGAAGCCGTTATATGGGATAGCCTTGCAATCATCGACTATCTCGCGGACAAGGTTGGGCGTGACCGTTATTGGCCAAAGGACGAAGTGGCGCGCGGGATGGCGCGGTCAATTGCCGCCGAAATGCACTGCAGCTACACATCGCTGCGCCGCGAATGCCCCATGAATACGCGCAAGACCTTTACCGATGTCACGGTATCGGAAGAGACGCGGACCGACGCGATCCGCATATTGCAAACATGGGCAGAAGCCCGCTCACGTTTTGGCAAAGACGGGCCGTATCTGTTTGGCACGTTCAGCGCAGCCGACATCATGCTCGCGCCAGTCGTGACGCGTTTCGTGACCTATGGTTTCACGCTGCCCGGATTTGCGGAGGCCTATGTCGAGGCGATGATGGCGCATCCGTGGATGGAAGAATGGTATGCTGCCGCGGCAGAGGAACCATGGACCATCAAACGTATTGAGGACGCGGTTACTTAATCCGCTCCGTCGGGTAAGGCGTCCCGTCTTTGTAAAAATAGCCGTCGTCGCCGAACGTCATGTCAATATCGGCATAGACGCCGCCTGCGCCGCGATCTCCAGCGCCAATCGCAACGAAGACACAATCGCAATCGCTTCGGTTAATCAGATGATGGCCGTTTTGCGTACCCGCCGCCCACGCCGCAACGTCACCTGCACGTAAAACCGTTTCTGCATCATCCTCGACCAACACGGCCTCGCCCGACAGCATGATGACGATTTCGTCTTCCTTATGGTGCCAGTGTCGGTGTGATGACCATCCACCGGGCTTCAGGACAACATGGCTTGCGCCCATATGCGTAAGCCCAGCTTCTGGTGCCAATCTGCGCCACCACCTGCCCTCTACTTCGCGGTCATATGGTGCTGGATACCCCGTGGCATTGCTTTGCGCGATTGCATCAAGGTTGAGTTTAGGCACAGGACGTCCCTAGCCGCATTGTGCGCGGTGCAGCAGCTTCTGGTCGGCCAGCACTAGCGCCATCATCGCCTCAACGACTGGAGTGCCCCTGATGCCCACACATGGGTCGTGGCGCCCCTTGGTGACGATGTCCGTCGCATCGCCTTCGCGCGTCACTGTTTCCACTGGCGTGAGGATAGACGACGTCGGCTTGAACGCGACCCGCACGAGCACTGGCTGCCCTGTGGAGATACCGCCAGCAATTCCACCGGCATTGTTGGCGAGGAATTCGGGGTGGTTCGATCCTTCCGATGAAGGTCGCATCGGGTCGGCATTTTCTTCGCCACGCAAACGCGCGGCGCCAAAGCCCGCACCAATTTCAATGCCTTTAACCGCATTGATGCTCATCATGGCGGAAGCAAGCTCACTGTCGAGCTTGGCATATAAAGGAGCGCCCCAACCGGGCGGTACGCCCGTCGCAACACATTCGATTACCGCGCCAAGCGATGATCCGGCCTTACGTGCCTCATCCACCAGTTTTTCCCACCGGCCAGCCGCAGCTTCGTCCGGACAGAAGAACGGGTTTTTGTCGATCTGCGCTGCTTCAAAATTATTGCGGTCGATAGCGTCGCCGCCAATTTCGGCGACATAAGCGATGATGTTTACGTCAGGCATGACCGCTCTTGCCACGGCGCCGGCGGCCACGCGTGCTGCGGTTTCACGGGCGCTTGAACGTCCGCCACCGCGATAGTCGCGAAAGCCGTATTTTGCGTCATAGCTGTAATCGGCATGACCAGGGCGATAGGCTTTGGCCACGTCTGAATAATCTTTCGACCGCTGGTCGACATTCTCAATCATCAGCGAGATTGGTGTGCCCGTCGTCCGGCCTTCAAACACGCCGGATAATATACGCACTTGGTCAGGCTCTTGGCGCTGCGTGGTGAAGCGCGATGTTCCGGGACGACGCTTGTCCAGAAATGGCTGAATATCGGCTTCGGATAAGGCAAGCCCGGGAGGGCAACCATCAACGACAGCACCGAGCGCTGGTCCATGGGATTCGCCCCAAGTGGTGAAGCGAAAAACGCGTCCGAAAGTATTAAAGCTCATCTGCTGATTCCGACTTCTTCATATGTACCGAACGATAGCGCACCTGCTCCTTGCCTATCCATGTTCGAATTGCACGAAAAACTATCAAGGTAATGGCAATCGCCAGCACGCGCGCGGCATGTGGATGGTTGTACGCCGCACCGATACGCCCTGCCCAGACAAAGGCACCGATGACAGCCACAAAGCCGGCCATAGATACAAACGCATCCAATATGGGTGGCAGGCCTTCCCAATAATGACGCGCATGCCAATATCCGTGCAAGCCAACGAGCAAAGCACAGCCACCGAGGAGGAGAACCAGCTCGTTGCTATGCCCCGTGATCATTTTGTAGTGTCGATATCAGGAGCATCCTCCTGCTTCATGCCGACGGTGTGGTACCCTGCATCAACATGGTGGATTTCGCCGGTAACGCCTGCGCCGAGGTCGGACAGGAAATACAACGATGACGCACCGACATCATCAATCGTGACGTTACGGCGCAGCGGCGTATTCAGTTCATTCCATTTCAGGATATAACGGAAATCGCCGATGCCCGACGCGGCGAGCGTCTTGATCGGTCCAGCCGATATTGCGTTCACGCGAATACCCTGAGGTCCCACGTCATTCGCGAGATATTTCACCGACGTTTCGAGCGCAGCTTTGGCCACGCCCATGACGTTGTAATGCGGCATGACCTTTTCTGCGCCATAATAGCTGAGTGTAAGCATCGATCCACCACCTTCACCGGTTTCAGGATCAAGAGGCTTCATCATAGCGGCGGCGCGCTTGGCAACGGCGGTAAAGCTGTAAACGCTGATGTTCATCGTCATCAGGAAGTCATCCAAGCCGACGTCGAAATATTTGCCGCGCAGTGCTTCTTTGTTGGTGAAGCCAATAGCGTGCACCACGAAATCGATGGTGGGCCATTTTGCCGCGAGCGTTTCAAATGCCCGGTCGAGATTGTCCATATCTGCAACGTCGCAATCGATGACAAAATCACAGCCAAGTTGTGCAGCCAATGGCCGAACGCGCTTTTCCATGACTTCACCTTGATAGCTGAACGCCAGTTCTGCGCCTTCGGCATGCAAACGCTTGGCGATGCCCCATGCAAGCGACTTGTCATTCGCAAGTCCCATAATCAGCCCGCGTTTGCCAGCCATCAATCCTGTCATAAAATCCTCATTCGTCAGGTAAATTTTGTTGCCGCTGCTTTAGTCCATTTTCATGGGCGTTGGCCAGCGCCGCGTTCAACTGCGCGCCCGTCACCAATCCCAGCCCAATCAGATAAAAGAAAATGAGGGCAACCATGACGCCAGCAAGACTGCCATAAGCGAGGTCATAATTGCTAACGCTCGACAGGAAAACGGGCAAAAGCGCAGTCAGGCCAAGCCACCACATGCTTACCAATGCTGGCCCAGGCCATTTGGGAAAAGCTGATGACCGGTATTTCGAAGGCGTTAGCCCGGCAAAGATGACATAAATGGCAACAAACAGCGCAATGAACGGAATGATGCGGCCCCACGCGAAATAGCCGGAAACCATCTGCGCAGTGGGGATGAAGCGGTATACCAGCCCCTCAACTGCTGTCACCAAAACCTGCGCGGAAAACGCAATCATCGCAAGAACGACAGACGCGATAATCGCACCCAGCGAACCCAGCCGGTAATGCCAGAACGCCCGGCTCGGTGTCGCCCCATAGGACCGATAAAGTACGTCACGAAAGGTTTCGATAAGGCTTGCCGCGGTCCAAAGACTGACGCCTGCACTTAACCACAATAAGGGGCCAGAGCGCGCTGTCATAGCGGATTGGATGGGCTCTTTAAGCGCCCCTCAATGAGCGCAAGTCCAGACTCGGTTTGACCAAATGCGCCAGCTATCGCAGCGGCAACAACGCAGAACGCAAAAAGCGAGACCAACGACAGATACGCAAAGTTGCCCGCATGAATGAACCCGTCGCTATACACACCGACGGCCACACGCTTAGTCACTTCCATCACCTGCCCCGTCAGCCCAAGGCGCGCGAACCATTTGGCTTCACTTTCATTGGCATGCGCTGTCGCGGGAAGATGTGCACGTGCCTCCGGTGAAAGAGGCGAAATTTCAGACACTAAGATTCTCCCGGACACTGCTGTCCGAGAGAACGCCAACCAGACGCGCCAGTTCCGTTGGGTCTGATGGCAAATGAATCATCAGCGTTACCAACTGGTCGCCTCGTCCGCCTGTCTTGGTTGTAAAGCCCCTGCCCTTTATGCGCAGAACAGCGCCGGAATTGGTACGCGGTGGGACAGTCAGCATGACTGCGCCATCAACGGTCGGAACCTTCACCTTGCCGCCATCGACTGCTTCTTTCAACGAGATTGGCAGGTCAATCCGGATATGATCACCGTCGCGCGTCAGGTCAGGATGCCTACCAAGCTTGAGCGTCACCATCGCATCGCCATTGCCGCCCGGGCCGGGCTGACCACGCCCGGGAATGCGGATCTGTTGCCCCGCCACAAGTCCCGACGGAAGTTTGAATTCTACGGTCTTGCCGTCGCCTAGCGTGATGCGCTGCGGCGCAAGCGTTGCCGCGTCGGTGAACGACACCAAATGCTCGTAAGCAATGTTCGCCCCCTTGGGCGGGGGTGCTTGCTGTGGACGTGGGCCAGTTCCAGCGCCGGGACGCGCGCCGCCGCCGCCAAACAATCCGTCAAAAATGTCGCCAAGATCAATGCCGCCGCTGCCGAAATCGAAATTGCCACCCGCAGGTCCGCCTTGGCTATATCCGCCGCCGCCAAAGGGATTGCCGCCAGCAAATCGTGGCTGGCCATTTTCATCTATTTCCCCGCGGTCAAACTGTCCTCTTTTTTTGGGGTCAGACAGCAAGTCATAGGCTTGCGTAATTTCGCTAAATCGCTCCGAAGCTTTCGGATTGTCCTTGTTCTTGTCCGGATGCAATTCCTTCGCGAGCTTACGATATGCGGATTTAATCGCTTTCTCGTCCGCGCCTTTGGAAACGCCTAATATCGAATAAGGATCAGCCATTGTCGTCCCTGTTTACCCTGCTTATCCGTCTTACATTGGTATTACAGCGGCGCGAGTCAACTCGGAAGCAGGGCGTTATCCGGTTTTTTGCCGCTAATCTGGCGTAGCAGAAGATAAAGCAGCAGGCCAATGGGCCCCGCCATCAGCGTAAAGAACAGGATTGGGACCTGAAGCCAGCGCGCAACGTTGTGCCGATCCGCATTTCGGGCAATCCAGGTGCCCACAAACAAATCGAATGCCAGATAATGGATCCAGCCGATGGTTGCGCCGCCCGGCGAGTCAAACAACGCCATGATTCCCGCTAAGGTGGTGAAGTCCGCCGGTGGGCGGCCTGCAGGGCCGCCATCAGAGATCCACCCTGCCATCAACGGGATGATAAGGCCGGCGTAAAGACACGCCAACAAAACAGACCCTGCGAAAAATACAATTGGAACGACCACTTCACGCTTTGGGGTGCACGCCAACACGACCCAAGCGAGCAGCGCCCAAGCATTCGCAACCCCGAATATTATTTCCCAGTTCATTTTGTTTTCTAGCCCCTTTTAACCCGCATCAGTCTAGCCTATCGGTTGGCTATGGAAAGACCTGATCCTTTTAGCTTGTTCGACGAATGGTTTGCCGAAGCGCGGACCACCGAAATCAACGACTCCAATGCGATGGCATTGGCGACCACGGGTGCAGATGGGCAACCTTCAGTGCGCATGGTGCTGTTGAAAGGCCATGGCCCCGACCTTGGCGACCATGGCGGTTTCATTTTCTACACGAATTTTGAAAGCCGCAAGGCGATGCAATTATCTGACAATGCGCAGGTCGCACTGCTGTTTCATTGGAAATCTTTGCGGCGGCAAATACGGATTGAGGGTGAAGCCAACCCTGTCGACGATGCAACTGCGGATGCCTATTTCGCCACCCGCTCGCGCAATTCGCAGCTTGGCGCATGGGCATCGGACCAATCCCGCCCGCTCGCTGACCGCGCCACATTCGAAGCACGCTTTGCCGAGGTAGAAGGCCGATTTGAAGGTCAAGACGTCCCGCGGCCGCCACATTGGTCGGGCTGGTTGGTCAGCCCAAACCGTATCGAATTCTGGCAAGACCGCGAATTCCGCCTGCACGAACGCTGGGTCTATGAACGTGATGGCGACGGCTGGGAAACCGGTATGTTATACCCGTGAAGCATCGCGGATGAGCCTTGGGCATAGCCATCATCACCACGCGCATGGTGAATTAACCAAGCGTGCGGCCATCGCCAGCGTGTCGATGGCGCTATTCCTGCTCGCGCTCAAGATTTTTGCAGCGGCGGAAACTGGGTCAGTGGCCCTGCTTGGTTCATTGGCGGACACGGGCTTCGACGTTCTTGCCTCATTGCTGACACTCTTCAGCGTTCGCTATGCGGCGATGCCTGCAGATGATGACCACCGTTTCGGCCATGGCAAGGCCGAAGCGCTATCTGCATTGGTTCAGGTTGTGCTCGTCATTGTTTCTGCCATCCTGATTGCATGGCGCGCGGTTGTAAGGTTTGGCGATCAGGAACCGACATCGCATCCGGAATATGGCATTGGGGTCTCACTCATTGCGATTGTCGCGACCTTGGGCTTGCTGACTTATCAGCGTTATGTTGTCCGCAAAACAGGCTCAGTCGCGATTCAAGCGGATCATGTGCATTATCAAAGCGACCTTTTGCTGAACGTTGCCGTTATTATCGCCATCGTTCTGGATACGATGATTGGTGTGCGGGGTGCGGACCCGCTGTTCGGTATCGCCATCGCGGCGTGGCTGCTTTGGGGTGCCTACAGGGCGGCGCGTCTGGCGCTCGACCAATTGCTGGATCGCGAATGGCCGGACGAAAAACGCCAGCGCTTTATCGAGGTTGCGATGCGTCATCCTGAATTGCGCGGCATTCACGATATGCGTACCCGTTCAAGCGGCGCGCATGACTTCTGCCAATTCCATGTCTGGGTCGATCCCAACATGACGGTTGCCGCAGCGCACGAGATTATGGACGAAGTCGAACAAGCATTGATGGATGAATTTCCCGGCGTCGAAGTGCTCATCCATCCCGACCCAGAAGGCCACAAAGACGAAATGGGATATATCCCTTCCGAAACCATCGAACATCACGAGCATAAGCATGACTGATTTGCCCTATTATCACGTCGACGCCTTCGCCGAACGACCGTTCACGGGCAATCAAGCCGCCGTCATGCCGCTCACGCACTGGCTGGATGACGCCGTGCTTCAGGCGATTGGTGCGGAAAACAATTTCGCTGAAACGGCTTTCTACATACCCGACAAAAGCGGTGCCGCAGATTATGAGCTGCGCTGGTTCACGCCTGAAGTCGAAATCCGGCTCTGCGGACATGCGACACTTGCCAGCGGGCATATCATCCTGAGCGAAAACCCCGCCCTTGACTGTGTGACGTTCCGGACGCGTAAGGCTGGTATATTGGAAGTGCGGCGTGAGGGCGATGGCTATGCGGTCGCATTACCGGCCATCCCCACCGAGCCCGTCGAAAACCCTGAAATGATGCAGGCCATGGGCGGCAATCCCCTGTCGATGCGCAGCAACCCGGACAGCTATAATATGTTCGTATATGCAACAGCTGCCGAGATCCTTGCGCTCAAGCCCGACATGAAGAGCCTTGCAAAACTTGGTGATGACAGCTTCACCGCCACGGCGCGCGGGGAAGATACGGACATTGTCAGCCGGGTGTTTGTTCCGGGTGCAGGCGTTGATGAAGACAGCGTCACGGGCAGTGCCCATGCCGTGCTGACGCCTTATTGGGCAGAGCGGCTGGGCCGCGACAAATTCACCGCCTATCAGGCATCGGCGCGTGGTGGCCATCTGGGCTGCCGTCTGGATGGCGAACGTGTGTGGTTGTCAGGCCATTGTTTTACGGTAGTAAAGGGTGTGTTCAGCTTGGGCTGACCATCATAGTCATTCCATTGTTCAAAGGATTATTCATGCGTAAATCATTGGCCGTTCTGGCGGCAATCGTCCTGTCACCTGTCGCGATGGCGCAGGATGCACCTCCACCCGCGCCAGCCGGTGGCATGCCTCAGCCCGAGCAAATCTTTGCTTTTCTCGATGCAAATAAAGACGGCTTCATCGCCAAGGACGAAGCGCAAGGGCCATTGGTCCAGTATTTCGGCAACATTGATACCGACAAGGACGAAAAGATTTCGATGGTTGAGTTGAAGACCGCCATGGAAGCGATGCGTCCGCCCGAGCCTGCTCAAGGCGAGCCCGCAGGCGAGTAACACATCCTAAAATATCGGGATAAAACGCGCGGGCAGCCATCGGGCTTCCCGCGCGTCTTTATTTTCAGGCTACAGTTGCCTTGCGGATGACGCCTGGGTTCGCAGGTGGCTCACCCTTTGGCAGTGCATCGATATGCTCCATGCCGCTCGTTACTTGGCCCCATACTGTGTACTGGCGGTCAAGGAAGCTTGCATCGTCAAAGCAGATGAAAAACTGGCTGTTGGCGGTGTTAGGATCATTGGTACGCGCCATTGAGCATACGCCACGAACATGCGGTTCAGCATTGAATTCCTGCGCCAAATTTGGCTTGGACGAACCGCCCATGCCAGTGCCATTCGGGCAACCGCCCTGCGCCATGAAGCCAGGAATCACGCGGTGGAACTTCACACCATCATAAAAGCCTTCACTAGCAAGCTCTGTAATGCGGGCAACATGGTTTGGCGCCAGATCAGGGCGCAATTTGATAACAACGTCGCCGCTGTCGAGGGTAAGGGTAAGCGTTTCATCGGCCATATATAAATCCTTTAGGCTGGGGAAAATATTGAGGGCTGCCGTAGTGGAACGCAGCCCAGCGTGCAAAGCCAAAATCATTGCAATTTGACGCCGCCCGCGTAGGAGGGGCGCACTTACAACGTCCAAGTCCAAAATTGAGAACGGGAGGCCCGCACATGACAAGCGACATCGCCGACCCTTTTGTCACCGACAACGAAATCATGGAAACGCTGGACGAAGACAACCGCCTGACCCGCGACTATGTCGACCGCGTTTTGGATGCTGTGGAAGCCGGAGACAGGCAAGAGGTCTATCGGCTTGTTGAACCGCTCCACGAAGCGGACATTGCCGACCTTCTTGAGCTAACGCCGTCCGAACGGCGCGGCGACCTTGCCATCAGCATGGGCGAGCTGATGAGCGCCGAAGTGCTGGCTGAGGTCAATGACTATGTCCGCGAGGATATCATTGACGCCTTGCCCGCAGCGCAGGTTGCCGGGCTGGCTGGGCAGTTAGACACCGATGACGCCGTCGCCATCATCGAGGACATGGAGAAAGCGGACCAGCAGGCAGTTCTTGCCGAGCTGGACCCCGAAGACCGCGCGGTCATCGAAGACGCGCTGTCCTACCCCGAAGAGTCCGCCGGCCGTATCATGCAGCGTGAGCTGGTGGCCGTGCCCGAGCATATGACTGTTGGTCAGCTGATCGATTATCTGCGCGATCATCAGGACCTGACCACTGAGTTCTGGGAAGTTTTTGTTGTCGACCCGCAGCATAAGCCTGTTGGCACCTGCAAACTGAGCTGGATCATGCGCAGCCAGCGCAAGGTGCCT
>JBKBTH010000475.1:0-1443 GCA_046290915.1 Sphingorhabdus sp. | reverse complement strand
GGCCGAGGCAAACGCGCCTGAGCCGCCGCCTACGTCCAGCATGCGCCGGTGTGCCGTGAAATCATATGCATCGATAATCTGCTGCGACACCATTGGCTGAGTCGCTGCCATGAGTTCGGAATAATCCGCGGCCTTGGCTTGGCTGCCCTCCTTTGATGCATAGGTCCAATACGCGGATAATGCCGTTTCCGTGCGTCTACCGCCTGCAAAAAGCGCCAACGGATCGGAAAGGTCGCGATACAGAAGATGATGGTGCCGAATCATGGCAATCGCACCGTCGTTGCACGACAAAGCAGCGCCCGCCTCTCCCAAGGTCCACCGGTCATCATCTGGCGACTCGGAAATCTTCAGCGATGCGCCTGCATGAAGCAGTCGGCGCGTCGCATCGGGTGCCAGACCCGTAAACGCAGTGACATCGGACAGGCTGCGCAATTGGCCATTCAAGAAGGTTAGAAGCTCGGCCTCCACAAACGCCGTCACGATTTGCGTATATACAAAGCCAGCAATCATATCGAACTGCGCAGATGCCCGTCGGCGTGCAACCATGCGGATAATAGGCGTGCGCGACGCCCATCGCTGAAATACCGGGCTGCCCAGGATCGCGTTCCGCCGAAGAACCCAGCGCGCTTTGAACGAAAGAGTGTAATTAGTATCAGACATAATTGTTTGTCCATTTGATTGGACTTCTGATAGCCTGCGGTCAATTCAATCTTGACTAGGGGTTAAGTTCATCCACCAAAACGCATCCGCCTTGATTATAGGCGCCGGTATCGGCGGCCTTGTCAGCGCGGTATTACTTGCGTCGCGCGGAATGGCGGTGACTGTCGTCGAAAAAGAGGCATCGGCGGGCGGAAAGGTTCGTCAGCTTCAGGTTGATGGCGCGCAAATCGACGCTGGCCCGACTGTGTTTACGATGCGTTCTGTCATAGATGACATCTTTGCAGCAGCCGGTGCCCAAACCGAAGATTATGTGACGCTGCACAAGGCAGACAGAATCGCCCGCCATGCTTGGGACGCGGACACGAGGTTGGATTTGTTTGCAGACCATGCGCGGAGTGCCGATGCCATCGGAGCGTTTGCAGGCGCTAAAGCAGCCGCTGGCTTCGCGAGCTTCTCAAAAGAAGCGCAGCACATTTTCAATATATTGGACCGGCCGTTTCTGCAGGATAGCAAAACCTACCCGCCCGGATTGATGTGGCGCATCGGGTTGTGGCGTGTCGGTGCGTTGGTCGCGATCCGGCCATATGAAAGTCTGTGGAAAGTGCTCAAGGAGCATTTTGACGACCCCCGTTTGCTTCAACTATTCGGGCGCTACACCACTTATTGCGGGTCATCTCCGTTTCAGACACCGGCAACGCTGATGCTGATCGCGCATGTTGAGGCGCAAGGCGTTTGGGCAATCGAAGGCGGGATGAGCGCGCTCGCGGCGGGACTGGAAAAGCT
>JBKBTH010000474.1:0-1449 GCA_046290915.1 Sphingorhabdus sp. | reverse complement strand
TCGAAACATATCCACTCCTTATGCCCACTCGATTTATCCAGCCTTTACCGCTACCGCAATATTCAGTTGACGTTTCGGGTAAATTGATGTGGCTGGTGGCTGACAGACATGTGAATAAGGGGAGGTCGAAATTATGTCCGAAACGCAAAAAAGCATTTTCATTACTGGCGCAGCGTCTGGTTTGGGCCGCGAAGTTGCGCGTTACTTTGCCAATGTCGGCTGGTTTGTCGGCCTGGCCGATGTCAATGAAAAGGGTCTGGATGAAACTGCCGCGCTGTTGCCAGCGGGCCAATGGTCGCGCCACCGCCTTGATGTGAGGGATCGTGCGCAGTGGAAGGCGGCCGTTGCCGACTTCGCGAAGCACACAAATGGCCATATGACGGTATTGTTCAACAATGCGGGCATTGGATCGGGCGGACCCATTCAGGATATGACCGACGAAGACATCGACAAGATGATCGCGATCAATTTGACTGGTGTTATCAGCGGCACCCGCGCTTGTTTCGATCTCTTGAAGAACACGTCTGATGCTTGCGTTCTCTACACCAGCTCGGCAGCCGGGATTTACGGTTCAGCTGGATTGAGCGTCTATAGCGCCACCAAGTTCGCCGTACGTGGCCTTGCAGAAGCGCATGACATTGAGTGGCGCCCGTATGGGATCAAGGCCCGCAGCCTCATGCCCGGATTTATCGACACCAACATCATTGGTGCAGTTGATGGCAACAGCAATATGACCGGCAAGGAAAAGCTGCAATCGGCAGGCGTCGAAGTCAGCCCGGTTTCCATCATTGGACCAGCTGCATGGGAAGCCATTCATGGCGACAAGGTGCACACACCCGTCAACAAAATGGCTAAGCAGCTGGCTTTTTCCGCGCGCTGGTTCCCAAACCGCCTGCGCAAACAACTGGGTTTGCTTGGCGGATTAGGCGATGTGGTTAAGCCGTCGGCGCAATAGCGTCGATGGCTGAGGCCAGATCAACGTCGCGTTGCGACAAGCCGTCGGCGTCATGCGTTGTGAGCAAAATTTCCACGCGGTTGTAGACGTTGAACCATTCGGGGTGATGGTCTGCTTTTTCCGCAAGGATAGCGACGCGCGCCATGAAGCCAAACGCCTCGGCAAAGTCGGTAAAGCGCAAGCTGCGCCTTATGCCTTTTGCGTCAGCGTCATATGACCACAGCTTCAGCCGTTCCAAGACTGCCGTGCGGCCCGCTTCGTCCAGTCTTGAAACATGCATAACGTTATCCTGATTTTGCAATTGATGGAATTCATGCCTAAGTCGCCCCATGTCGTCACGTCAAGCACCCTTGCCTTCCATCAGCGTTGATAATGTCGCGGTCATTCGTGGCAACCGGCTCGTGCTGCGCGGGCTGACGGTATCAGCACGCAGTGGTGACATTGTCTGGGTACGTGGCGCCAATGGTTGCGGAAAATCCACGCTGCTCCGGCTG
>JBKBTH010000473.1:299-1449 GCA_046290915.1 Sphingorhabdus sp. | reverse complement strand
ACGATATTGATGGCGGTCACGGACAAAAATGCCGATGGCCGTAATGGCATGTCGGCGTTTCTGGTCGACCGCGATACGCCCGGCTTTAACGTGCTGCGCAAAATCCCGATGATTGACGGCACCGCGACGTATGAGATTGCGCTGGATGACTGCCGCGTTCCGGGTTGGAAATTGCTCGGCACACGTGGGCAGGGGTTTTTGCCGATGCAGGTTCGGCTTGGCACGCGGCGTATTGAGATGGCGTCTTGGTCGATTGGTATGGCCCAACGCGCGCTGGATATGATGATAGATTATGCGCCGCAGCGCGTGACCTTTGGCAAGCCATTATCGTCGCGTCAGACGGTGCAGAACTGGATTTCCGACGCCGCCACGCGAATTCACGCAATGCGCCTGATGACCTATGATTGTGCTTGGAAGATTGATGAAGGGCGTGACACGCGACAAGAAATTTCCATGATCAAATCCTATTGTACCGAGTCCGCATACGACATTGTTGACCATGCCATGCAGATGTTCGGCGGCATGGGTATGACCCGCGAAATGCCGCTTTACCTGCTATCTAACAAGCTGCGGACGATGCGGATTTATGATGGACCAAGCGAAATTCACAATTGGGTGGTCGCACGCGATTTGCTGGGGACCCGCGAATGACGCAGGCGCGACTTCCCAGCCCTCCTGTTTCTGCGGCTTTTGCATAAGCGCGGCATCTCAACAATTTGCATAGATGACATGTCGCGAATATGGACATGCCTAAGGAGGACGAAGATTTATGACATATGAAACAATTACCGTTGATGTAGCGGACAAGATCGCGACCATCACGCTCAACCGCCCGGAGCGCATGAATGCATGCTCGCTGGACATGGCGGGTGAGATCAATGATGCGCTTGCCGGCAGCATGAGCGATGCGCGGTGCCTGGTAATTACCGGCGCAGGCCGTGGTTTTTGTTCAGGCGCTGACCTGTCGGCACGCAGCGGGCGTTCAGTCTCTGGCGGCGAAGGCAGCTATATCGCGCTGACCCGTTATTATAATCCGCTGATGATGAATCTGGCGCGTTTGAATATGCCGATTGTGACTGCAATTAACGGCGCAGCCGCTGGCGTCGGCTGTTCCATCGGGCTGTGCGGCGATTTTGTCATCGCGGGCAAA
>JBKBTH010000473.1:0-289 GCA_046290915.1 Sphingorhabdus sp. | reverse complement strand
TGCCTGATGGCGGAGCGTCGTGGATGTTGCCGCGTATGGTCGGCTAGGCCCGCGCAACCGAAATGATGATGCTCGGAGAAACGATCAGTGGTGAAAAGGCTGCTGACAGGGGCATGATCTACAAATGCGTCGAGGATGAAGTGCTTCAAGCCGAAGCACGCGCACTGGCCACACGTCTCGCCAATGGCCCGACGGTGGCTTATGCTGTGATGCGCAAAAATATTTTGACCGCGATGGAAAATTCATACGCTGAACAACTGCTCGCAGAGGCAGAAGGCCAGCGCATTGC
>JBKBTH010000472.1:0-1450 GCA_046290915.1 Sphingorhabdus sp. | reverse complement strand
AGAGGAACAAAACCGTTCCGGCAGTGCCAAGTTGGGCAATTTTTGACGCGCAATATGCTGCAAAATACCCGATCGGCGGGGTCAAGATAAAGAAATATTATCAAATGTGGCGCGACATTGGCTATTTAAAAGAGGCGGATACAATCGAGGGGCTTGCGCAACAGCTGGATTGCGATCCCGACACTTTGCAAGCGACCGTCGATCGATGGAACAGCTTTGTCGATGCCGGGCATGATGCGGATTTCAATCGCGGGCATCGTAAATATGACAAGTGGCTGGGTAACCCATTTCACCAACCAAACCCCGCTTTGGGTCGGATCGACAAGGCGCCTTATTATGCGGTCGATGTCGTACCAGGGGATGTTTCAACTTATGGCGGCGCAGTTACCGATAGCCAAGGCCGTGTGGTGCGCGCGGATGGTTCCGCAATAGCCGGGCTTTATGCATGCGGTGTTTCCTCCGCGAGCGTAATGGGTGGGGTCTATCCGGCTGCGGGTGCGAGCATCGGGCCAAGCATGGCGTTTGGCTATGTCGCTGCCAAGCATGCGGCGGGTGTGGGGAATGCAGTCTAATCGGCTCAGTTGTCGTCGGGTTCAAACTGCGCTGGGCGAGACAGCAAAAATGGCAACCGTGACGACGCTATGCTCGATTGGCTGCCGTCTTTGTGGATCAGTGAAACACGGCCGACGCCTGGGGAGCACACAATGCCGACCACCGTTTCGACCCAGTCGTGCAGGTCGGCCCGCGATTGTGCGAGCGTGGCTTCGGCTAGCGATACCTCTCCGGCACTTTCCAGTTCGGCCTCAAGTGCGACAACGCGCTCGGCTTGCGATGCAGTTTTACTATCCATGCGCGCATTCATACCCTGCCTGTGGCGACAAAGCGCGGGGTATGAGCAAATATCGCCACAGCGCGGTTGACCTTGTCCGGCCAACGCCCGACTAACGCTGTTATTCAAAACGACAAAATAGAGGTGAACATGGCAGAGCAAAGCAACGCCCCCAGGCCCGATGGCGCGGCATTGGTCGATATCTACCGCCGGATGCTGCGCGTCGAACGCAACGACGATGCCATCCGCAAGACTATCCGGCGCGGTCGGCTGACTATGCCTTATTATTCGGCGCGTGGGCAGGAAGTGATTCCGGCGACCATTGGCCATCTGCTCAATGATGAAGACCAGATTTGCACCATCTATCGCGGTATTCAGGATATGGTGGCAAAGGACATGCCGCTGCGCCCGTTATGGGCTGAAATCGCGGGCCGCGTGGACGGCACCTGCAAAGGCAAGGGCGGGCCAATGCATCTGACCTATCCTGAAATGGGGATCATGGTCACAACGGGGATTGTCGGTTCTTCGATGCCGATTGCAAACGGTCTTGGCTGGGCTGCTCAGTTAGATGGATCGAAACGTGTTGTCGTTGCCTTCTTTGGTGACGGCGCATCGAATATT
>JBKBTH010000471.1:0-1453 GCA_046290915.1 Sphingorhabdus sp. | reverse complement strand
TGGCGCGCGCTTCATTCGCGGCAGCTTTCGCCGAGGCAGCAGACGCAGTTTGCGCTTCAAGACTGGCGTTGGTTGCAAAGCCGCGGCGGTGAAGCTCGCTAATGCGTGCCAATTGCTGGTCGGCTTCGCGTGCGCGTGCTTGCGCGCTGGCAAGCGATGCCGTTTCCTGACCCTGCGCCAGAACGGCGAGCATCTGGCCCTGCCGAACATAGTCACCATCAGAAAAACCAAGCTGCATTATGCGTTCGGTTACAGGCGCGCGAACAGACACCTGTTCATTTGCATTCGCGGTACCAACGGCGACGTAACGGTCCGCAAATTCATGTTGTGTAGCCGCACCCAAAGTCACCAAAGGCGCCGGGCGGTCACGTTTTTCCTCACCGCCGCCACAGGCAGCGACACATAGCATCAACGACAGAATGATAGGCTTGCGCATTTTTCACCGGGGGAGGGGACTGGGATAATCGGAAGTTACCTGATGGCTGAACTTGATTTAATTTAATAGCAGATTTCGACGAAAGTATTTCTACAGGTGAAACACTATCCCGAAGCAGCGGACTGGAGCGCCCCAGTTTCCAGTCCGCAGCGACGTAATTATCAATGCCGAATGATATGATCGAATGCCGACAGGCCTGCCTTCGTGCCTTCGCCCATTGCGACGATAATTTGCTTGTATGGGACAGTCGTTACGTCACCGGCAGCGAACACGCCGGGGATGTTCGTGGCGTTATGCGCATCGACTTCGATTTCGCCACGTGGTGAAAGTTGAAGCGGACCTTTTAGCCATTCGGTGTTCGGTACCAGTCCGATTTGTACGAATATGCCCTCAAGGTCGATGCGATGCGAATCTCCGGTCAAACGGTCGGTGTAAACCAAGGTCTGAACCTTCTCGCCGTCGCCCAGAACCTCAGTGCTCAGCGCCGATGTAATGATATCCACATTGGGCAGGCTGCGCAGCTTGTTTTGCAACACCGCGTCGGCGCGCAGTTGAGAATCGAACTCGATCAGCGTCACATGTGCAACGATGCCAGCGAGGTCGATGGCTGCTTCAACGCCGGAATTGCCGCCGCCGATGACTGCCGTGCGCTTGCCCTTGTACAATGGTCCATCGCAATGCGGGCAATATGCCACGCCCTTGTTACGATATTCCTCTTCGCCGGGAACGCCCATTTGACGCCAACGCGCACCTGTCGACAAGATGATCGTTCGGGCTTTCAACGTTGCGCCGCTGGCAAGTTTCACTTCATGAAAACCGCCTTCCGCAGCAGGAACGAGCTCAGTCGCGGCCTGCAGGTTCATCAGGTCCACCTCATATTCGCGGACATGCTGTTCCAGATGGGCGGCCAGTTTCGGCCCCTCGGTATGGGGCACCGAAATGAAGTTCTCGATCGCCATCGTGTCCAGCACCTGGCCGCCGAATCGTTCGGCCGCGATCCCGGTGCGGATGCCCTTG
>JBKBTH010000470.1:0-1465 GCA_046290915.1 Sphingorhabdus sp. | reverse complement strand
ACCACCGGGGAACAACCATGACCCTCTTCGACTGGCCCATTTGGGCGCTTATTGTCTTTGGTTATGTCATCATACAGCGACTTGCTGAACTAGCCTATGCCAACGCCAACACGCGGCGCTTGCTGGCCGAGGGCGGACGAGAGCATGGGGCAAAGCATTATCCGCTCTTTATCGTGCTCCATAGCGGATGGCTGGTCTCGATTGCGCTATTCGCTGAGCCGTCAACAGGACCAAATCTGCTTTTGCTCAACGCGTTTGTCGCCAGCCAGACTTTCCGTTTTTGGACGCTGGCCAGCATTGGCCGGTGGTGGACGACCCGCATTATTAGCGCACCGCATTTCCCGCGGGTGAAGCGCGGACCATATCGTTTTATCAAACATCCAAATTACGCACTGGTCGTGGTGGAAATCGCACTGCTTCCGCTTTTGCTTGGCGCGCCCGCCATGGCGCTGACTTTTTCAATATTAAACGCCGCATTATTGTGGTGGCGGATCAGGATTGAAAATGCCGTGCTTGGGGAACGTGTGGGCACTACTTGACCCGCGTGCCTACGGGCGCTAATGGCGCGCCTTCCCATGGCCGGAGGTCTGATTCTCTTTGGTCCGTCGGGAAGTACTCAGAATAGCAGCACATTGTGTGATCGGCCGGGTGGGCCAAAGGCTGAGCCTCCACCGCAAAATACGGCTGCCCACCCAAAGTAACCGCTTTAAACAAGGTGAAGATATGCCAACGATTAACCAGCTGGTCCGCAAGGGCCGGACCCCGCAGAAGACCAAGTCCAAGGTCCCTGCGATGGACCAAAACCCACAGAAGCGCGGCGTTTGCACGCGCGTTTATACAACGACCCCGAAAAAGCCAAACTCGGCTTTGCGTAAGGTTGCGAAGATCCGTCTTACCAACCAGCGTGAAGTTATTTCCTATATCCCAGGCGAAGGCCACAACCTTCAGGAGCACAGCGTTGTGCTTATCCGTGGCGGCCGCGTACGCGACCTTCCCGGTGTGCGTTACCACGTGCTTCGCGGCGTACTCGATACGCAGGGCGTCAAGGACCGCAAGCAATCGCGCTCCAAATATGGTGCAAAGCGTCCGAAGTAATTCGAACGTTACCATTGGCTGGCCGATTGGCGCGCATTTGCGCTGCCACTGGTCCCATGAGATAAAGGAAATAATATATGTCACGTCGTCGTCGTCCCGAAAAGCGCATCATCCTTCCCGATCCCAAGTTCGGTGACATCGTGCTTTCGAAGTTCATGAACAACCTGATGCTTGATGGTAAGAAGTCAGCAGCAGAACGTATCGTTTATGGTGCTTTGGAAACTGTTGAAGCCCGCGCCAAGAAAGACCCTATCCAGACGTTCCATGAAGCGCTGGATAACGTAAAGCCAGGCATCGAAGTCCGTAGCCGCCGCGTTGGTGGTGCCACGTACCAGGTGCCTTGCGAAGTGCGTCCAGAGCGCGCTCAGGC
>JBKBTH010000469.1:0-1465 GCA_046290915.1 Sphingorhabdus sp. | reverse complement strand
TCGACGCCAGCAACCGCGGTATCCGGTATAGCCGCACCCGTCAGGCGTTCGCGGACGATAAGCGACAACGCCGTGGAAATGGGTACTTCGTCCGCGGACTGTGCACGACTGATCGGGTCCGTGCGTAATTTGAGTTCAAGTGCATGGCCAAGATTTGCTGCGATACCCGCCATATTGCGTGAGCCCAACGCCTCGACACGTGCGTTTTCCACCGCATCAAACGCGGCCCCCGCGATGACTTCGGATGGACGCAAGGCGGCATGGCGTGCGACATTATGATGCTTAAGCTTTAGCGAGAAACTGTCGGCAAAGCCGCGCGCTTCGGCCACTTGCTCGGGCGGCAACAACCGGCCGGGCATCGGCACTTTGAAATTTTTGCCCGCCTGTGTCGGCGTATCGGCGGTGAAGGCAAGTTCAATCTCCGGCTCCTGCGCGAGTGCGCGGGCGGTGCCGGTCAGGACTTGCTTGAACTGTTCAAGTGGGGATTCATTCGCCATTAATCGGGTGCCCGCTTACATGCCGCAGCAATGTCTTCCTTCGTTGGTTTAACCGGCGCGCGCAGCGTGAAGACATGCGCTTGCTTGGTGGCAACGCGATCTTCAGTGGTACGTGCGCCGTTCACTACGGCGATAAAATCCTTGCACACGGCAAGGCTGCGCAAATAATCGCTATGGCCAGCGCCGCCGGCTGACACGTCCGTGGTATCAATAATCGTAAATCCTGTTTTGGCTGGCTCGGTCTGATATTTGGTTTTTGTCGCAAAGCAGCGCTGCGGCAATCCCTTGGCTTTCAAATCCTGTGCTTCGAACGGGTTGAAACAATAAGGTGACCCCAAACGTGGATAGCCATGAACTGCACGCGACACGGCAAGTGCGCGATCGCTGAGTGAGGCGTAGACGGTCACGCGGCGGTCGTTATTGACGCGGCGCGCGGCCAAAACTTCCTCAGCGATGTCACGTTCGAAATCTTCGCGATCAACATCAGGTGATGCCAATATGATGTTGGAAATATTGCTGGAATCGGCATTCGTCGATGTGCGGTCGACATATTCGACCGCCGGTATAACAAGCCGTGCGCCAAGCGAATGCGAGACGATGACGATCTCCTTAACCCATTCAGTACGCGCCAATTTGGTCAGGAAATTCCTGAAATTACGCTCGTCCCAATACATGTTGGTTTCGTCGACGGCGTAGCTCAACAGATTGCCCTGCGATGGCCAGCTATAATGGACAGTAGGTCCATCGAAATTGCTCATCTTGCCAATTTGGACGGAATCGCGCGCGGTGGTTTGCAACGTCTCGCGATAGCCATGCACATATAAAAGCACACGGCCCTTGCGCAGGTTCGCGGCGTCACGCAGGCCAGCCCACCAATCCGCCTCCGCCTGAAACGCCACCGGCACGACCAACTGCTTGTCGCCCTTGGTGGGTTTAATCGTTTCTGGCGGCGAGAAGCGGCCAAAGCG
>JBKBTH010000468.1:0-1466 GCA_046290915.1 Sphingorhabdus sp. | reverse complement strand
TTTAGGCATACGACGTCCGGTCCCTTGTTGGATACGCGGCCGCAATTGGCTGAAATGACGCATTTAAGCGGTTTCTCATTTCTGGCACGGCGTTTGCATATTGCACTGCACAACCAAAATGGGGGGCGTGCATGAAATATATTATTGCCATCATTAAACCGCACAAGCTGGACCCGGTGCGCGAAGCACTCACGGCGCTTGGCGTGTCTGGCATGACCGTGACTGAGGTCAAAGGCTTTGGCCGGCAAAAGGGGCAGACCGAAATTTATCGCGGTGCCGAATATGAAACCAACATGGTGCCCAAGATGAAAATCGAGATTGCCTGCGCGTCCGACCAGGCACCAGCCGTTGTCGAAGCTATTCAGCATGCCGCCGAAACAGGCGCCATTGGCGACGGAAAGATTTTTGAATTCGAGCTCGCCGGTGCGTTGCGCATCCGCACCGGCGACACCAACGAAACCGCGCTTTGACGCGATAATATTAAGCTAGGGGAACCATATAATGTCCAAGACACTGAAGTTTCTAGGCGCGGCGGGGGCGACATTGTTCGCCGCTTTGCCCGCCTTCGCACAGGAGGCGGCCGAAAAGGCTGCTGATGGCGCGGCAGCGGCGGGTGCCGCTGTGGCAGAAGTCGCAACGGCTGTTGCCGTCGCCGACGGCCCGGTTAAGGCACCAACGGTTGAACAGATGGCCGGCATGGTCGACAAGGGCGATACGACCTGGATGCTGATTAGCTCGGCGTTGGTATTGCTAATGTCGATTCCGGCTCTTGCGCTGTTTTACGGCGGTCTTGTCCGCACCAAGAATATGCTGAGCCTGCTGATGCAGGTGTTCATGATTGTGTCGGTCGCCGCGCTTGTCTGGGTGACCTATGGTTACTCAATGGCGTTCACCAGCGGCAACGCGTTCATTGGTGGCTTCTCGAAGATCTTCCTTCAGGGCGTTGACGCGACGACATACGCCGCAACCTTCAGCAACAATGTGTACATCCCCGAATATGCCTTTGTGGTGTTCCAGATGACCTTCGCCTGCATCACGCCAGCGTTAATCGTCGGCGCCTTTGCAGAGCGTATCAAGTTCACACCATTGATGATCTTCACGGTATTGTGGCTCACCTTCGCCTATTTCCCGATCGCCCATATGGTATGGTATTGGGCTGGACCAGACTTCCTCGTTGATGCACCAACTGACATGGGTCTGCTGTGGGGTTGGGGTGCGCTCGACTTTGCTGGTGGTACTGTCGTTCACATCAATGCCGGTATTGCAGGACTCGTTGGCTGCCTCATTGTCGGCAAGCGCGTCGGCCATGGCAAAGAAGCAACGCCGCCGCACTCGATGACCATGACCATGATTGGTGCGTCGCTTTTGTGGGTAGGCTGGTTCGGCTTTAACGCTGGTTCCAACTTGGAAGCCAACGGCCTTGCTGCCCTTGCATTCATCAACACCTTTGTTGCGACCGCTGCTGC
>JBKBTH010000467.1:0-1471 GCA_046290915.1 Sphingorhabdus sp. | reverse complement strand
GACTTCGTCGCGGAACATGGCGCCGTCAATTGCCACATGGCTGACGCTTGGGTTGAGCGCGGCCATGATGTTGATAGCTTGAATGACGTCGGGGCAGTTCTGGCACGACAGTGAAAAGAAGGTTTCGAAACGGAAGTCGCCTTCGAGCGCCTTTACCGAATCAAGAAGCTCAGCCTCTTCCTTGGGCGGATGACCACCCATGTGGAGAAGCGCGAGGACCAAAGATGTGAATTCATGACCCAATGGCAGGCCTGCGAAATGCGTCTCGGCGGTGCCATCTTCGCGGCGGATGGCGAACGAGGGAACGCGTTCGGCATGACCATCGTATCGTGCAGTCAACAGATGAGATTGTTCGGCAACAGTTTCAACAAGTGCGCGCATTTCTGCTGACTTGGGGCTGTCGTCGAGGGTCGCGACAAGCTCAACTGGGGTGCGCAAGTTTGCCAGATATGTCTTTAACTGGGCAGTGGTGGCAGCATCAAGCATCGGGGGTCTCTTTCAAGCGTGCACGGTCATGCCGCAACGGATGGCGGCAAAAATGTCGGATATTAAGGGTGGGTGCCGCGCCAAAGAACGCGGCACCCGAATTGGTATTAGATCTTGCCGACGAGGTCGATTGAAGGTGCAAGCGTTTCGCTGCCTTCTTCCCACTTCGCAGGGCAAACCTGGCCGGGATGCTCGCGCACATAGATTGCCGCTTTGATCTTGCGGACGAGTTCTACTGCGTTACGGCCAACGCCTTCACAGGTGATTTCCATGACCTGGATGACGCCGTCTGGGTCGACAACGAAAGTCGCACGGTCGGCGAGGCCTTGACCTTCACGCAATACGCCAAAGTTGTTGCTGATGTCGTGGTTCTGGTCGCCAATCATGTGGTAGTTGATTTTGCTGATCGCTGGCGAGCTGTCGTGCCACGACTTGTGGCTGAAATGCGTGTCGGTCGATACCGAATATACTTCAACGCCCATGCCTTGCAGGTCGGTGTACTGGTCAGCAAGGTCTTCCAATTCGGTTGGGCAGACGAAGGTCCAGTCAGCTGGGTAGAAAAAGAATACGGCCCATTTGCCCTTTACGTCGGTGTCCGACACTTCGACAAACTTGCCGGCTTTGTAAGATTGCGCGGTAAACGGCTTAATGCTTGTACCAATGATACCCATGTGAATTACCCTTGTTTGGTGGAGAGGTTGTATTGACTGCGATGCCTGGACACGAATTTCTTCATTTAGTCCAGCAAGGCTTTTTAGAATGACTAATCGTTTTTGTCGATAAGAGATCTGGCTGTCATTTGCAGCGGCCTGAGACGTAACTACCTCAAATATAACGTTTCAGCATGCCGTTGACGTCGACTCGCGCCTTCAGCCGGCTTGCCAGCAGAAACACGCCGCCCAATTTTCGTTGCACAAACAGGGTATCGGACGGCGGAATGTGCCAATTGCGGCGGTCGGCAGCGATCGTCATGCCTTCGTCGCGC
>JBKBTH010000466.1:0-1473 GCA_046290915.1 Sphingorhabdus sp. | reverse complement strand
ATTAATGCTTGCGTCCAAAATCGGGTGCATCGTCATCTTGCCCCTGTTCAACGATGGAACGCCGGATATTTCGCGTGCGGCTGAATAACGCCTCCAACTCATCCCCTTTGTCGTAGCGGATGGCGCGTTGCAGGACACTTAAGTCCTCCGAAAAGCGTTGAAGCATTTCAAGGACAGCGTCCTTGTTCGACAGGAACACGTCGCGCCACATCACTGGGTCGGACGCGGCAATGCGTGTGAAATCGCGGAAGCCACCAGCGGAATATTTGATGACTTCGCTTTGGGTCACGCCTTCAAGATCATCTGCGGTCCCTACGATTGTATAGGCAATGAGATGCGGAAGATGGCTTGTTACGGCCAACACCATATCATGGTGGCGCGCGTCCATTATTTCGACATCTGCACCAAGGCGCTGCCAAAAACTTCGCAAGCGCTCGACGGCAGCCTCGGGCGCATTTTCCGGCGGCGTTAATATGCACCAGCGGCCTTTGAACAAGGTTGAAAATCCAGCATCTGGACCGCTTTTTTCGGTACCCGCAACAGGATGGGCGGGAATGATCATTGCGTTAGGCAAAACGGCCGCGAGTGCTTCGGCTACGCTTTGCTTGCATGAACCTACGTCGCTGACGATCGCATCAGCAGATAGGTCAGCGGCAAATTCCCTGGCCACTGCCCCCATGGCGCCTACGGGCACGCACAATATGACAAGGTCCGCGTCAATGACTGACGCGCCAGCGGTATCAGTAACGTCGTC
This sequence comes from Sphingorhabdus sp., assembly GCA_046290915.1. Classification (GTDB taxonomy): domain Bacteria; phylum Pseudomonadota; class Alphaproteobacteria; order Sphingomonadales; family Sphingomonadaceae; genus Sphingorhabdus_B. Next base: position 719 of record JBKBTH010000466.1, on the reverse strand, counting down.
GCATATCCCCAATGCAATGGCACGTTCACGCACTGCGGAATCGGCATCATGGCCGGTAATCCGGACCGACGGCATTTGCGCTTTCACCGCACGCGCAACGGACGAGCCAATTAGCCCAAGCCCAATAACCGTCAGACGCGCGAAAGGCAGCATCAGGCGTGTGCGTCCAATATCTTGCGCAAAGCGGCCATGACGCCGCGATTTTCTTCATCGGTCCCGATGGTAATCCGCAAGCCATTGCCAAGGCCCTGACCCGGCAACCAGCGGACAATGTAACCTTCGGCCATGAGGCCATTATAAGCGGCTTCCGCGCTGCAATTGCCTTCAAACAATATCATCAGGAAGTTCGCCCACGACGGAATGACTTTCAGCCCATGATTTGACAAAGCCGCAAATTCGGCCGCCATCCAATCGCGCCACTCGGCATTATGCTGGCGGCTGCGCGTAACGAATTCGGTATCCCCAAGCGCGGCGATCGCTGCGGCTTGCCCTGCAGTCGTTACATTGAACGGCGCACGCACGCGGTTGAGCGTCGCGACCAGGCCCGGCTGACCATAGCACCAGCCAATGCGTTCTGCCGCAAGGCCATAGATTTTAGAAAATGTGCGTGTGATCAAAACATTGTCATGCTGGCGTGCAAGCTCAAGCGCAGCAGGGCCGTCATCCTCAAGATACTCGCCATAGGCTTGATCGAGCACAAGGACGCAATTGCCGGGTAG
>JBKBTH010000046.1:8829-9662 GCA_046290915.1 Sphingorhabdus sp. | reverse complement strand
AACGATTATGCTGGCGTCGACGTAAAGGGCAAAACAGTCGTCGTAATGGTCAACGATCCCGATTTTGAAAGCGATGGCCTCGATGGCCCATTTGGCGGAAAGGCGATGACCTATTACGGTCGCTGGACCTACAAATATGAAGAGGCTGCCCGCCAAGGTGCGGCCGCCGTATTGATCATCCACGATGATGCCCCTGCCGCTTATGGCTGGAACGTCGTCAATTCCAGTTGGACCGGCACGCAATTCCTGGCGCAGTCAAAGGATGGTGGCAAAAGCCAGACTCAGGCCAATGGCTGGATCCAGAAATCAGTCGCGAAGGAAATCTTCGCAGCTGCTGGCCAGGATCTCGACAAGCAAATGGCCGCTGCCAAGCAAGAGGGTTTCAAGGCGGTCCCGCTGAACCTCACTGCTTCGCTGAACTTCGAAAATGATATTGCCCGAAAGGCGAGCAAAAACGTCATTGGCGTCATGAAAGGCACCAAGCGTCCTGACGAATACGTGCTTTATACTGCGCATTGGGATCATCTCGGACGGTGCACCGCGGCTGCGGATGGCGACGACATCTGTAACGGCGCGGTCGACAACGCAACCGGCACAGCGGCCCTAGTCGCATTGGCAGAAGGCTTTGCCAAAGCCGGGGCCCCCGAACGGTCGGTCGTATTCCTTGCAGTGACTGCTGAAGAAAGCGGCCTCCTTGGTTCGAAATTCTACGCCGAAAACCCGGTCTTCCCGCTTTCGCAAACCGTAGGTGGCGTGAACATGGATGCATTCTCCATGTCTGGCCCTGCGAAAAACCTGACCGTCATCGGCAAAGGCAAATCGCAACTTGATGA
>JBKBTH010000046.1:0-8819 GCA_046290915.1 Sphingorhabdus sp. | reverse complement strand
TTGATGACTATCTTGGTGCTGCGGCCAAGGCCGAAGGCCGAACTCCTGAAATGGAGCCCACACCGGAAAAGGGTTTCTATTATCGCTCCGACCACTTCAGCTTTGCCAAGCTTGGCGTCCCGATGGTGTACTTCGAAGGCGGAGACGATTTGGTCGCTGGCGGTAAGGCCGCTGCAAAGGCAGCCGCTGAAGATTATGAAAAGAACCGGTACCACGCACCTGGCGACGAATTTGACGAAAAATGGGACTGGGCGGGCGTGATGTCTGACCTGAAACTATACTATCGCGTCGGACGGATGTTGGCGATGACGGACGCTTGGCCAAACTGGAACGACGGCGACGAATTCCGCGCCGTTCGCGACAAGAGCCGCGGCGGGAAATAAGCCAATGACATTTCGTATGCCCGCCGAATGGGCCCCCCATGAGGCTGTCTGGATTGGCTTTCCCAGTTCTGTGGAATATTGGGGTGCGCCGCTTAAGCGCGCCCAGCAACAGATAGTAGCCTTTGCCAATGCTGTGCACGCATCGGGCCGCGGCGAACGCGTGCATTTGATTGCGGGCAACGCGGAGGCCATGACCGTCGCTCAAGACCTTGTCGAGAGTGGCGTGCAGGTGGAGCTACGTCAAATCGGCGATGTCTGGTTGCGTGACACTGGCTGCATCATCGTTAAGGATGGCGACCAGCGCCTTGCGCGCAATTTCGGCTTCAATGGCTGGGGCAACCGGTTTGACTATCCCGGTGATCAAACGATTGGCCGCGAGCTGGCAGCAGATTTTGGTCTCGAAATAACCGACGCCAATTGGGTACTTGAGGGCGGTTCCATTGATGTCGATGGTGAAGGCCTTGCCGCGACAACCATCGATTGCCTGTTAAACCCAAACCGCAACCCGGCGTTGGACAAGGCAGCAATTGAAGACCGGCTGCGCGCAGACTTGGGCATTGATCGATTGCTGTGGCTAGGCGATGGCCTCGCCAACGACCATACCGACGGCCATATTGATAATCTGGCACGTTTTGTCGGCCCCAATCATATCGTCGTGCCACAAGGCGCGGGACCTGACGACCCAAATGTCGCTGTTTTCGAAGATGCCCGTGAGCGCGCTGAAGCCTTCGGATGCAAGGTCACCTTGATGCCGTCGGTAGGCCGTTTTGAACAAGACGGGGAAGCTGTGCCGGCAAGTTATATGAATTTCTACATCGGCAACCACGCCGTGATAGTACCTACTTACGGCAGCGCGAACGATGATGCGGCGATTGCAGTGTTGGCAAATATCTACCCCGAACGCGAAGTCGTCGGTGTCATGGCTGACGCCGTTTTAACGGGCGGTGGCAGCTTTCACTGCTCCAGCCAACAAGTGCCCGTTTGACTGTATTGGATTTCGACCCGAATTATTGCATAGTCCACAGATAATCAACGAAGAGGACGCCCCCAATGAAAAAGACTTTTCTTATTGCCCTCGCCGCCACCGCGCTTGCTGCACCTGCCTTTGCAGACCATCATAGCATGAGCAAAGCCGAACACGACAAAATGCATAAGGAGCATACCGAACGGCTTGCAAAGATTCTTACGGATCCGTCACGTGCCGCAGATGCAAAGCGCGATCAATATCGCCATCCTGCCGAAACGTTCGAATTCTTTCGCCTGCACCCTGACCATGTCATTGGCGAATACGCACCAGGTGGCGAATGGGTTTCGCGCATCCTTGGCCGTTATGTGAACGAAAAGGGCAAATATACGGGCCTTTATTTCGGCACGAAAAGCTTTTTCAGCGATCAGCAGAAAACCGGCATCGCCGCAGGCATCGCAAAGTTTCCCGCTGATGTTGCTGCAGTATCGGGACGTCCCGCGACCGATTTTAACGCATTTTCGCTCAGCGAAGTTCCAGACGGTGCAAAAGGTAGCTTTGACCGTATTCTGGTGATGCGCATGATGCACAACTTGATGAACTGGAACATTGCTGCGGCTGAAATCAAGGCGATGCGTGATCTGTTGAAAGACGACGGCTTGTTGGGCATCGAACAGCACCGCGCAAAGGCAGATGCACCGTTCAGCTATACCAATGGCACCAAAGGCTATATGCGCGAGGCAGACATCATCAAGTTCATGGAAGTGAACGGTTTTGATCTGGTCGCCAAGAGCGAAGTGAACGCCAATCCAAAGGACAGCGCAAACTGGCCTGACGGTGTTTGGACCTTGCCACCTGCATTGCGTTTAAAAGATGTAGATCGCGCAAAGTATGAAGCCATCGGTGAATCCGACCGCATGACATTGCTGTTCAAAAAACGCTCCTAATTGAAATATGACTGCATTTGCAATCCGGGCCATCCTTTCGGGGATAATCATTGCTCTGATTGCATTGATCAGTCGAAAAGCACCGGCAGCTGGCGCGCTTATCGCGTCGCTGCCGCTGATTTCAGTTATCGGGATGATCTGGCTGTGGCGTGACACAACTGACCCGCTGCTTCTCGCTAACCATGCAGAGGCGACATTCTGGTATGTATTGCCCAGCCTGCCGATGTTCCTGCTGATGCCGTGGATTTTGCGTTCGGGCTATAGCTTCTGGCTTGCCCTGGCCGGCGGAATCGCGACGACAATAATATTGTATCTGATCACAATCATGATTGCGGCGCGTTTCGGCGTCCGGCTATAGACGCGTCATGACCCGAGACATCACCGTTGCCGCGTTGCAACTCACCCTGTCGGCAAGCGAAGCCGAAAACATTGATGCTGTATGCGACTTGGTGTCGCAGGCGGCCGATCAGGGCGCTGAAATCATTTTGCCGCCTGAACTATTTTCAGGCCCCTATTTCTGCAAAACGCAGGAAGAGGAGCATTTTGCGCTGGCACGGACTACACGTGAGCACCCGTCGGTCATCGCAATGGCGAAGCTGGCCAAGCGGCTTGGGGTGGCCATACCCACCAGCTTCTTTGAACGGGATGGCGCGCATTTCTACAACAGCGTTGCGATGATTGGTCCCGATGGCGAGATTATGGGCGTTTATCGCAAAAGCCATATTCCCGATGGCCCCGGCTATCAGGAGAAATATTATTTCCGGCCCGGGAATACAGGGTTCAAAGTCTGGGAAGTTTTTGGCACTCAAATTGGCGTCGGTATCTGTTGGGACCAATGGTACCCCGAATGCGCCCGCGCGATGGCGTTGATGGGCGCCGAGCTGCTGTTCTATCCCACCGCGATTGGCGCTGAGCCTCAGGATGCGACATTAGATACGCGGCACATGTGGCGCCGCGCGATGGTCGGACACTCGGTATCAAATTGCATGCCTGTTATCGCCGCAAACCGTATCGGCGCAGAAGACGACCATGGCGGCCTTCCGCAAAAATTCTACGGCACCAGCTTTATTGCCAACGAATGGGGCGATGTTGTTTGCGATCTCGACGATGCTGAGACCGGCATATTGGTCGCAACATTCGATCTCGACCAAGCCCGCGCACATCGCGCAAGCATGGGCTTTTTCCGCGATCGGCGCCCACAATTATACAGCCGGCTTGCCGAGGATAGCTAAACTGTCCCATCTTTACCTCATTGGCATTGGCTCCAATCAGCCACATGCAATTATTGGCGCGCCAAACAAAGTCATCGTGCAAGCGATAGCTGCGTTGGAGATGGACGATATCGACGTCTTTGCACATTCGGCGACGATCCAGTCAAGCCCCATGGGTCCCTCCGCACGACAGTTCGCAAACGCGGCGGCAATTATATCCACCGACCTTGAACCCCCTGCTCTGCTGGCGCGCCTGCAAGAAATCGAACATCATTTCGGTCGCGTCCGGCGCGGCCAAAGCTGGCGCGCCCGCGTGCTCGATCTGGATATCCTATTATGGTCCGGCGGCGCCTGGGCAGATACCAATCCAGCCTTGGCCATTCCCCATCCGGGCTTGCCTATGCGCGGATTCGTTCTCACCCCTGCTGCCATGATTGCCCCTGACTGGCGTGACCCACTTACGGGTCTGACGATCCGGCAGCTACAATCGCGATTTAACCGACCAAAGGCGCTTGACCACACATCATCCCGCCATTAGGGGGGGGCGCTCTCGCACGGACCAACCCTCGGTCTGGTAGGGGCCCTTAGCTCAGTCGGTAGAGCAACTGACTTTTAATCAGTAGGTCGCTGGTTCGAACCCAGCAGGGCTCACCATCTTTTTCGGATGGTTGTGTGTGTTGCAATGAGCTTTCACGATAAGTTACGCCGTTATCTGGTGCCGCGATATCGCGGCCAATAGGATGCAGCGATAGCATCGTGTAATGCCCACGGGTCGAACCAATGACTTAGCTGAGGTCAAGAACAGTAATCACTGCATTGCTTTGACATGCTGAAACCGGGATAATTACCCAAGCAAGAATGTCTTGTTTGCGGGCAGCGTCCACTTCTGACAGTAAGGTCTGCAGGAAGTGACAGACTATGACGAGAACGCTGACCCATCTTGAACGCCTTGAGGCCGAGGCTATCCACATCATGCGCGAGGTTGTGGCCGAGGCTGAAAAACCCGTTATGCTGTATAGCGTCGGCAAAGACAGCGCAGTGATGCTGCATCTGGCGCGTAAGGCGTTCTACCCCTCGCCGCCTCCATTCCCTTTGCTGCATGTCGATACAACGTGGAAATTCAAAGCGATGTATGCGCTGCGGGAAAAGGCGGCCCGCGATGCCGGTATGGAGTTAATCGTTCACCAAAATCCCGAGGCGATTGCGCGCGGCATTAATCCGTTCGATCATGGATCGCTGCACACCGACATGTGGAAGACAGAGGGGCTTAAGCAAGCGCTCGACAAATATGGTTTTGATGTCGCATTCGGCGGCGCACGGCGCGATGAAGAAAAAAGCCGCGCGAAGGAGCGCATTTTTTCTTTCCGGACAGCGACGCATGGCTGGGACCCAAAGAACCAGCGCCCCGAGCTATGGAACCTTTATAATGCGCGGAAGGCGAAAGGCGAAAGCATCCGGGTATTTCCGATCTCGAACTGGACTGAGCTCGACATCTGGCAATATATCCATCTCGAAAATATCGAGATAGTCCCGCTCTATTTCAGCGCGCCGCGTCCGACGGTGACGCGCGATGGCATGCTGCTGATGGTCGACGATGAACGCTTTCCGTTACACGATGGCGAAGTGCCGGTTGAACGGTCGATCCGGTTCCGGACGCTGGGATGCTACCCATTAACTGGCGCCGTCGAAAGCACGGCGATGACATTACCCGAAATCATTCAGGAAATGCTGCTAACCACTACCTCCGAACGCCAAGGTCGTGCGATCGACCATGACCAAACCGCAAGCATGGAGAAGAAGAAGCAGGAGGGATATTTCTAATGACTGCTTCGCCAGACAGCCCTCTCCTCTATAAAACCGACGATCTTATTGCTTCGGATATTGATGCCTATTTGGATTTGCATCAGCATAAGTCACTGCTTCGTTTTATCACTTGCGGATCGGTTGATGACGGCAAATCAACGCTCATCGGCCGTTTGTTGTACGATTCCAAAATGATCTTTGAAGATCAACTCGCAACGCTTGAGGCCGATTCCAAACGTATGGGAACGCAGGGTCAGGAAATTGACTTTGCGTTGCTTGTGGATGGGCTGGCCGCCGAACGCGAACAGGGCATCACGATTGACGTCGCCTACCGTTTCTTCGCCACCGAGAAACGCAAATTCATCGTCGCCGATTGCCCGGGGCATGAACAATATACCCGTAATATGGTTACTGGGGCATCGACTGCTGACCTCGCGGTCATCTTGATCGATGCGCGTAAAGGCGTCCTCGTGCAGACACGCCGGCACAGCTACCTTGCCAAACTACTCGGTATTCGGAACATCGTGCTTGCGGTAAACAAGATGGACCTGATCGACTATGATCAGGCAAAATATGATGCCATCGTCGCCGAATATACGAAATTTGCGGCCAGCATCGGAATCGCCGATTTCACGCCGATGCCCATTTCCGGCTTTAAGGGCGACAATATCACCGACACGTCGGCAAACACCCCTTGGTACACAGGCCTACCGTTGATGACGCATCTGGAGACAGTTACGCTCGACAATGAAGCAGATCAGGCGAAGCCACTGCGCATGGCAGTCCAGTGGGTCAACCGGCCAAATCTCGATTTCCGAGGGTTTTCGGGTCAAATTGCGACAGGGTCTGTCCACCCCGGTGATGCCATTCGCGTGCTGCCATCGGGCAAGACGTCGACCATCAGCAAAATCGTGACATTTGATGGCGAACTCGACGAAGCCGTTGCCGGTCAATCGGTTACCCTGTGCCTTGCAGATGAAATCGATTGTTCGCGCGGTGATGTCATTGCCGCTGCGGACAATCCGCCAGAAGTGTCAGACCAGTTTGAAAGCACCATCGTGTGGATGGCCGATGATGCGCTCATCCCTGGGCGCGCATATTGGTTGAAGCTTGGCACCCAGATGGTGTCAGCGACCGTGCAGGCTCCCAAATATACCGTCAATGTGAACAGCATGGAGCATATGGCGGCCAAGACGCTTGAGCTAAACGCCATTGGTGTTGCTGAGATTTCGACCGATAAGCCTATTGTGTTCGCGCCTTATGCGGACAATCACGCGCTTGGTGGTTTCATCTTGATCGACAAGATCAGTAACGCAACCGTTGCCGCCGGAATGCTGCACTTTTCGTTACGCCGCGCACAAAATGTCCATTGGCAGGCGACCGACATCGGTCGCGATGCGCACGCGATGTTGAAAAATCAGAAGCCCAAGATCCTGTGGTTCACTGGTCTGTCTGGTTCTGGAAAATCCACTATTGCCAACGAGGTGGAAAAGGCTCTTCACCTGATGAACCGGCACACATTCCTGCTTGATGGTGACAATGTCCGGCACGGATTGAACAAGGATTTAGGCTTCACCGAAACCGACCGGATCGAAAATATCCGCCGCGTAGGTGAAGTTGCCAAATTGATGGCCGATGCGGGACTGATCGTCCTCACCGCCTTCATCTCGCCATTTCGCGCCGAACGCGACATGGTCCGGGCGATGTTGCCCGAGGGCGAGTTTGTCGAAATTTTCGTCGATACCCCATTGGAAATCGCCGAAGCGCGCGACGTGAAGGGGCTGTATAAAAAGGCACGCGCGGGCCAACTCAAAAACTTCACCGGCATCGACAGCCCGTATGAACCGCCTGAAAATCCTGACATCCGGGTCAACACCGTCGAGATGAGTCCAGCCGAAGCAGCGGAGCATATCGTGCGCCAGTTGATGCCGCTCAAATGAGTATGATCGCCGACGATACAGAGCTTGCCGCATATTTGGCCGAGACAGCAGGCGCGCTTGTTCTAAAAATGCGTGAGACCAGTGGGGTTACCGCTAAGGAATTAGGAAACGCGGGAGATCAAACCGCCAACCAGTTTCTCATCAAGGCGCTGGCAGAACAGCGCCCCGATGACGGACTATTGTCCGAAGAAAGCAAGGACACCGATGCCCGCCTTTCAAAGTCACGCGTGTGGATTATTGACCCAGTTGATGGCACTCGTGAATATAGCGAAGGCCGGTCCGATTGGGCGGTCCATGTGGCGCTGGCAATTGATTGCGCGCCTATAATCGGTGCCGTCGCACTTCCCGCCTTGGGGTTGGTTTTGCGCACGGATCAACCGGCAACTATTGCCCCTGCCCCTGAACAACTCCGTATGGTCGTCAGCAGAACGCGCCCTGCTCCAGAGGCTGTTGCGGTTGCCGAAGCGTTGGGCGCTGAACTCATTCCCATGGGTTCGGCAGGCGCCAAAGCCATGGCTGTGGTTCGGGGTGAGGCTGATATTTATCTGCACACTGGCGGCCAATATGAGTGGGACAGCTGCGCACCCGTAGCAGTCGCCGCAGCATACGGCCTGCATGTCAGCCGCGTCGACGGCAGTCCGTTGGTCTATAATCAGGCCGATGTTTACATGCCCGATTTGCTTATCTGCCGCAAAGAACATGCAGCGTCTGTGCTCGGTCTAGTGCGCTGAAATCATCAGAGCCCTAAGCAAATACGAGCTGCGTTTTTTGCCCAAGTGATTTTTGGGTTAAAAAGACCCTGGTACTTCGCGCTGAGCAGTTGTTGCATCGGTTGGCGCGGGCAACACCCGTCGCTCGTTCCGCGTAGACGTGCTTTGCGCGCTTTGCGCCACAGCCACCGGTGTACAACTGCGACCCGCGACAAAGTCCAACGCTGTCCGCAATGATGCCTCCAATGGATCGCCCAGCGGCCGCGTTATGTCGTCTGCCGCTGCGCATGTTGTGCGCATCGTGCCGGCAAGTCCGGAATAATAGTCGCCCTGTCCGGCGGCATTGTCTTTGGCAAAGGCTACAACGCGGATCCGGTCATCGCATGCGGACTGGTCCACCGCGATTTGCCCCACGGGTTTGCCGTAACTGTTGCTGCCAATCAGTGCAGCATTCACGCCAAGAAACGGCACAAAGCTGTTCATCACCAACTCGCTGGCGGACGCCGTGGCATTGGTCGAGATAAAAGCGATCTTAACCGGCGAGACTGATTGCGTTTGCGGGGCAAAACGCTTGGTTTCGTTGCTAGACGATTTGGATGCGCGGAAACGGGTTACCGTGAAAACATCGCTGGAAAACCGATTGCCGCCCATCAGGTCGCCCATCAGTTCAGCTGTCGAAACCAGCCCGCCGCCATTGTAGCGGAAATCGATAACAAAGTTTGTGATGCCCTGGGCCCGGAAATCGGCAAACGCAGTGCGCAACTGGTTATCCGCCGTCGAAATGAATGTGCGCATGTTTATATAGCCGACGCGCTGGCCGCCATTGTCGATGACTTTCACGCCATAACGCGGGGAAAGCGG
>JBKBTH010000465.1:0-1478 GCA_046290915.1 Sphingorhabdus sp. | reverse complement strand
CCGCCGCGCGATCGCGAGATAGTCTGACGCACCCCGTGCTTCGGCACAAAGACGCTTGAACGAGAAAACGGCGACACCCTTGAGCGCCTTTGGCACATGCAGCATCCGGCCGCCGCCAACGTCCAACTCCAGCGTGGGCACATGCGCGCGGTCCTCGGGCGGGTAATCGGTCAGTCGGAAGAATGTCTGTGACAGCGCGGCCGTTGCCTCGGCGCCATTTGGCACCAGCCACGTCTTTGCGTTGCCCAAACGATCGCGCCGATAGTCGGTAGGTCCGTCCAGCGCGAAAATATCAAGACTGTCCTTTATCAACGCAATGAAAGGCAAAAACAGTTGGCGGTTGAGGCCATCCTTATACAGGTCGTCGGGGTGCCGGTTTGATGTTGTGACCACCGTGACGCCCGCTGCAATTAATCCCGTGAAAAGCCGCGACATAATCGCTGCGTCCGCCATGTTGTTGACCACCATCTCGTCAAAGCACAACAAACGGGATTCATCCGCCAGCGCTGCGACAACGGGCGGAATGGGATCGCCCAACTCTTTTTCACGCTCGACCTTTAGCCGCGCGTGAATTTCCAGCATGAACTCGTGGAAATGGGCACGGCGTTTCCGCTTTATCCGAACGCTTTCGAAAAACAGGTCCATGAGCATGGACTTCCCGCGCCCAACTCCGCCCCATAAATATAGCCCGCGCGCCGGATCAGGCTTACGTCCCAGAAAACGCCAGATTGTACTTCCGCGCGGCGGCACGGCTTCAAGCTCGGCTTGGACTCTCGCCAGCGCCAATACGGCTTTGGCTTGATCAACGTCAGGCTTAAGCTCCCCTGCGCCCACAAGGGCGGCGTGCCTCTCAGTGACCGAGACCGCAATCATTTCTTACTGGGTTTTCGAATCGTACCTGAGAACGCGGCAACGCGGGATTCGCCTTGCGACACGATACCGCGCATGAACAGTAAGCGGCCCGTTTCTTTCAAAAGCTCGACCTCTGCTTCAAGTGGCTCGCCGATTACCCCAGCGCCAATGAATTGAACTGACAGGTCAAGCGTAACGGCTGCACCCGCCTCAATCAGGCCGAACATGCGCGATGCGCCAAACATCGCAACATCGATAAAGCCAAGCGTGACGCCCCCATGCACGGCGTCACGCAGATTGCTGTGCCGGTGTTCAGGAAACATGCGAAGGCGCGCCTTATGCTCGCCTTCACTGCGAACAATCATTTTACCCAGCACCGTGCCGTTATAGCGCGTTGCGTCGGTCATCTGCCAGTTTAGCCAGCCGGGATTGTCCGGATCCGGACTGCTATCAAAAGCGGGTGTGTCCAACTGCCGGCCCGTTACTTAAAGGTGGCGTTCGGCAACCATCTTCTTTGTTTCAGCAATCGCCTTTGCAGGGTTCAGACCCTTAGGGCATGCGTTCGCGCAGTTCATGATCGTGTGGCAGCGATACAAACGGAATGGATCTTCCAGCTCGTCCAGACG
>JBKBTH010000464.1:0-1485 GCA_046290915.1 Sphingorhabdus sp. | reverse complement strand
CATGCGCTTGGTCAATGTGGTGACCAATGTCCGGAAGCCTGCTTCTGCCGTCTTGCGGCATTCATTGATGCAATCCTGCACCTGATCTTCAACGGGCTTAATCTCGACCGGCGGATCGATGAGCCCCGTTGGCCGGATAACCTGTTCGGCAAACACGCCGCCAGATTGCTCCATTTCCCACCCGCCCGGCGTTGCAGAAACGCATACGGTTTGGGGGCGCATAATGTCCCACTCGTTGAATCGCAGCGGCCGGTTGTCGATGCAGGAGGGCAGGCGGAAGCCGTATTCAGCCAGCGTCAACTTGCGCCTATGGTCGCCCTTGGCCATGGCGCCGATTTGCGGCACGGTCTGGTGGCTTTCGTCGACAAACAGCAATGCATTTTCGGGCAGATATTCAAACAGGGTGGGCGGCGGCTCACCCGGCAAACGTCCTGTCAAAAAGCGCGAGTAATTTTCGATGCCCGCGCAACTGCCCGTCGCGGCGATCATTTCCAGATCGAAATTTGTCCGCTCCTCAAGCCGCTGCGCCTCAAGCAATTTGCCTTCGGACACGAGTTCCTTCAATCGCTCAGTAAGCTCAAAGCGTATTGCCTCGCTTGCCTGCTTCATGGTCGGGCCAGGTGTCACATAGTGGCTGTTCGCGTATACACGGACGCTGTTGAGCTTGGCGCCTGTCGTCCCGGTCAGTGGGTCGAACTCAGCTATCTCCTCGATCTCGTCGCCAAAGAAACTCACGCGCCATGCCATGTCTTCATAATGCGACGGGAAGATTTCCAAATTGTCGCCCCGAACGCGGAAATTGCCGCGGGCAAAGCCAGTGTCGTTACGCTTATACTGCAGCGCGACTAACTTGCGGATCAATTCGCGCTGATCCACGGTTTCGCCGGCTTTCAGGTCGAATATCATCGCCGAATAGGTCTCAACCGATCCGATGCCGTAAATGCAGGATACCGAAGCAACGATGATGACATCATCACGCTCAAGCAACGACCGCGTCGCCGAATGGCGCATGCGGTCAATCGCTTCGTTTACGCTCGATTCCTTCTCGATATAGGTATCGCTCCGCGGGACATAGGCCTCGGGCTGGTAATAATCGTAGTAACTGACGAAATATTCGACCGCGTTGTCGGGAAAGAAGCTTTTGAATTCGCCATAAAGCTGTGCGGCCAAAATCTTGTTGGGTGCGAGGATAAGCGCTGGCCTTTGCAATGCCTCAATGACTTTAGCGACGGTAAAAGTTTTGCCGGAGCCCGTGACACCCAGCAGAACCTGGTTCTTTTCGCCCGTCAGCGCAGTGCTCACCAGCTCTTTAATCGCGGTCGGCTGGTCACCCGCTGGTGAATAATCGGAGACAATTTTGAAGGGGCGGCCACCTTCAAGCTTTGACGGGCGTTCCGGCCTGTGCGGGGTGAAGCTGCCAACCGTGTCCGGTTCTTCCAGCCCACGGCGGATAATCAATTCGGCCATGTTCGCTATATGTGCTTT
>JBKBTH010000463.1:0-1498 GCA_046290915.1 Sphingorhabdus sp. | reverse complement strand
GCCACACATTTCGCGCTTGGAGATGTGGCGACCAATGCAACCGCGCTCGGTATTCAAACAACGGCTGGACGCGGTGCTTTTGTAACCAATCGTCCGCTTAACCGACCCGCGAGCTTTGACAGAACGGTGTTTCGCGGAGAATTGCCCGATGGTTGGGAAGCAGAACTATATCGCAATGATCAGCTCATTGGATATGTCCAAAGCCGGGGAGACGGGCGCTTCGAATTTCTCGATGTGCAATTGTCCTACGGTCAAAACCGGTTCGAAGTCGTTCTCTATGGACCACAAGGGCAAGTACGCCGCGAAACGAAAATGATTCCAGTCGGGCTCGACTCCATTCCCCCACGCGAAACATATTATTGGGCGGCGGTGCAAGATACTGGGCGCGACCTGATTGACCTTGGCAATGTCGAGCCCAGTGACTTTTTGGGTTGGCGCGCCGGTTTTGGCCTTGAGCGCGGACTTGACCCCAAGACGTCAGTAGCGGCTTCGCTGTTTACATCAGAACTGCGCGGGCAGCGCCAATATTATCTCGAAGCGTCCGTCCGACGTGCAGTTGGACCAACACTGGTCGAGGTTGCCGGCGCGGCAAACCTTGTGGGTGGTTCCGCACTTCGCGGGCAAGTGCTGGCGCAGGTCGGACAGGCGCTGATTGCCGGTGAAAGTACCTGGCTGTTTGGTAATTATCAAAGCGAACGATACGACCGCGACGTGAGGCGTTTTAATAGCCTTTCGCTCGATCACGCGATTAAGCTGGGACGGCAATATATCCCGCTGCGCGGTGAGGTTCGCTATATTGAGCGTGCAGATGGCGGCAGCCGAATTGAAGCGGCATCAAGAATGTCGTTTAATATCAATAGATTAAACGCAAGCGCAGAATTGGAGTGGACTCAGGAACGCAACAGGCGCGGTGATATGCCAACATCTCGGCTGGATTCGGCACTACGGCTATCTGGGCGGATCGGTGGATTGCGTTTGCGCGGGGAGGCGACATTTGCGCTTTCAGGCGACGCTGGTTTCAAAGAATCAAAAATAACGGGCGAGTGGCGCGCGGGCGAACGTTCTGACTGGAAAGTGGAAGCAGGTTATTCGGCCGACGATTCACGCGCACGCCTGTCGCTCGGTCATAGTCGGCGTTTCAAATATTTTGCCGTTACCGGACAAGTTGAAGCAGGCAGTGATGGATCCGTCGCCGCTGGCCTAAGCCTTGCGTTTAGCCTTGGGCCAAATCCGCATAGTGGCGGTATTCGTGTTGCTGCCGAAAAACTTGCATCATCGGGACAGGCATTTGCTGTCGTTTTTCAGGATGATAACGCTGATGGTATCCGTCAGCCAGGCGAAGCGCTGCAAAAGGATGTTGAACTCACAGCTGGTTCAACTGGCCGGGGCCTGCCAACCGATGCGGAAGGCCGCACGATTATCGATGGGCTTCAGCCATATGAGCAGATCCTGATTGGCATCGACGCATCAAGCTTGCCCGATCCGTTTGTTCAGCCTG
>JBKBTH010000462.1:0-1501 GCA_046290915.1 Sphingorhabdus sp. | reverse complement strand
ATTTGCATTGCAGCTTCGCCCATTGAACCCAGCCGGTCTGAAGTCGACGGATCGATTGCATTCATGGACGAGGCTGTCACATGCGATGCTAAATCTTCGTGGCTGGTTTGCATATTGCGGGCGAGCATCGTGGTCATAATGGAGATCCCGAAACTACCACCGAGGTTACGGAACAGGTAAAGCAAGCTGGAGCCATCCGTCCGCAACCGCATGGGCAGTGTGGAAAATGCGACAGAGTTGAGCGGAATAAACACGAAACCCATGCCAAAGCCCTGAAGCAGGCCCGTGTACACGATCAGGTGCCAGTCCATGTCCATTGACCAACTTGTCATGACCCACATGGACGCCGCGGTAATCAGGAAGCCCCCGAAGATTAAAACGCGCGGGTCAACCTTGTTGCTCAATTTCGTGGCTAAAAACATGGCAAGCATGGTGCCGATACCGCGTGGCGCGAGTAGCATGCCGGTGTCGTAAACGGAATATCCGTAAATATTTTGCAACATGGGCGGCAGCAAAGCAAAGATGCCAAATATCGTCATGCCGACAAGTAGCATCATGTTTAGCGAAATGAAGAAATTGCGGTCTGTCATCAACAGCCGATCAAACATCGGATGGCGGGTCGTCTTCTGATGCATCGCAAACATCCAGATTGCCGCCACCACGACGAGCAATTCGATGATAATTTCCCAGCTTTGCAGCCAGTCTTCTTGCTGTCCGCGGTCAGCCAGCAGTTGTAGTGTTGCAAGGCTAATGGCCAACATTGCAAAACCAAACCGATCGAGCTCTCGCCGGTTGATTGGGCGCGATGGGAGTAGCCACCAGAGGATAGCCACAGTTAGAATGCCGATCGGCAAGTTGATGTAAAACACCCAGCGCCAATTGTAATTCTCAGTCAACCAGCCACCGATCATCGGGCCTAATATAGGGGCTATCATAATGCCCATACCCCACATGGACATTGCGCGCGGCGCATCAGATGGCTTGTTGATATCGAGCAGAATGGTCTGCGAAAGTGGCCCGATGAACGCTGCGCATATCCCCTGAAATATCCGGAACGCGACCATTTCGGTGAGGCTGGTTGATATCCCGCACAACATTGATGCGAGAATAAAGCCGGCTACAGCACCCAGAAAGAGATTGCGTGAGCCAATCCGGTCGGCAAGCCAGCCCGTAATCGGCATCGCAACAGCGCTTGCGACGATATAACTCGTCAGGACCCATGTTATCGTATCCATTGTTGCGCCAAGGCTCGTTTGCATATGCGGAATGGCCACATTTGCAATTGTCGAATCCAGTATCTGGATAATCGTCGCGCCCATGACGGCAAGCGTCAGAAGCCCCTTGTTTTTGACCGGATAAGCCGCTTGATCGAGCGGATTACTTATTGGTGTCAATGCGGACATGGGCCGACAATCCCGCAATCATTGCACGCTTCGGCTTGTCGGTGATCGATATCCGCACAGGCACACGCTGGGTTACTTTCACCCAATTTCCGTTCGCA
>JBKBTH010000461.1:0-1506 GCA_046290915.1 Sphingorhabdus sp. | reverse complement strand
TTGCTGCACAAGGCGCACAGCTTGCTGTTTCGGGCTCCAATGTCGACAAGCTGGAGGCGTTTCGTGCGTCGTTGGGCGGCGAACATGTCGCGGTGCCATGTAACTTGGGCGATAAGGATAGCGTTGAAGCTCTCGTCCCGGCTGCGCTCGAAAAATTGGGTAAGATCGACATTCTCGTCAACAATGCGGGCGTCACGCGCGACAATCTGACCATGCGCATGAAGGATGAGGAATGGGACGACGTCATCCGCATAAACCTGGAAGCGACATTCCGCCTCATGCGCGCCGCCACAAAACCAATGATGAAAGCGCGTTTCGGCCGCATCATCACCATCACCAGCGTTGTTGGTACGACGGGCAACCCGGGACAGGCCAATTATGCGGCATCGAAAGGCGGCCTCACCGCCATGACCAAGGCCATCGCGCAGGAGCTGGCCAGCCGCAATGTCACGGCCAACTGCGTCGCACCTGGCTTTATTGCAACCGCAATGACCGAAGCTTTACCCGATGCCCAAAAGGAAGCGCTGAACGCGCGTATCCCGATGGGCCGCATGGGTGAAGGGGCAGACATTGGCGCAGCTGTGGCCTATCTCGCGTCGAGAGAAGCGGGCTACGTCACTGGCCAGACAATCCATGTAAATGGCGGGATGGCGATGCTTTGACGCAATACCGTCTCTTGCCACTTGCCAGCGGCTAATCTGGACATTAGGGCGATAGCTGAAATTCATCCTCCCAACCAATAAGGGGCACAAAAATGAGCGATACCGCGGAACGGGTCAAAAAGATTGTAGTCGAGCATCTCGGCGTTGAAGCTGACAAGGTCACGGAAGCTGCAAGCTTCATCGATGATCTTGGCGCAGACAGCCTCGACATCGTCGAACTCGTCATGGCGTTCGAAGAAGAATTCAATGTTGAAATCCCTGACGATGCGGCTGAAAAGATCGCTACCGTCAAGGACGCAATCGACTTCATCAACAGCAACGGCTGAACTGTCTCGCGCGCTATGTCGCGCGGTCAGTTATAAAATCCAACGGCTTTCCGACCAGCGTCAATAGCGCTACCGTCGGAAAGCCGTTTGCATTTTGGCATTTGTTCGCGGTAATGGGCTGCGAAGAATAGCATTTTGGAGATAACGCAATGCGTCGTGTCGTGGTTACCGGACTGGGTCTGGTTACACCTTTGGGGGCTGATGTCGAAACGACCTGGTCCAACCTGATTGCTGGCAAATCCGGCGCAGGCATGATTACGCGTTTTGACGCAAGCGACCAGAAATGCCTGATTGCATGCGAAGTTAAACCAACAGACCACCCATGGGGCTTTGACCCCGACAAGCGCGTTGACCACAAGGTTCAGCGGCAGGTTGATCCCTTTATCATTTACGGCATTGATGCCGCAGGTCAGTTCCGCCAATGTCGCCTGCGGCTATCACGCAGGTGATCCGGTCATCATGGACCGCACCATCCGTCTGGCCAAGGATCATGGTGTCGATCTGGGCGCCCATATCAG
>JBKBTH010000460.1:0-1506 GCA_046290915.1 Sphingorhabdus sp. | reverse complement strand
ACAATTGGTGCTGAATGCGATGGTCGCCAATAATGTCCTTACGCGGGCTAAGGCCGATGCAACACCCGTCGCGCGGCTTGATGTGCGCGTACGGGAAACGCTGCCCACTGGGACCTACTTTGCCGACTGGGCGATTCCCCAAGCGCGGTTGATGACCGAAAGTGGCTATGCCGATGTCCGGATAACGACGACTTTGGATGCCCGGTTGCAGAACATCGCCCGCAAGGTCGTTGCGCGATCAGCTGTTGGGAACGCTCAAATTGCGCTGGTCGCGATGCGGCCCAATGGCGAAGTTGTGGCCATGGTCGGTGGCCGAAGCTACAAGGATTCCGCGTTCAACCGGGCGACGCAGGCAAAGCGGCAGCCGGGGTCGACTTTCAAGCTGTTTGTCTATCTCGCGGCGCTCCGGTCCGGAATGACCCCTCAGTCGTTGATCGCCGACACACCCATCAATGAAGGCGCCTATCGCCCCAAAAATTCGGGACAAAATTATCGCGGTGACATAACGCTTGAGCAGGCATTTGCGCAGTCCAGCAACGTCGCTGCGGTTCGTCTATATCAAAAAGTTGGCGGCGAAGCGGTAGAGCGCGCTGCCAAGGATTTAGGCGTGCGGAGCCCATTGACGATGGATCAAAGCATGGCACTTGGCAGTTCGGGCCTGACGCTCATTGAGCTGACTTCGGCTTATGCTGGCGTGGCAGGTAACCAGTGGCCTGTGGAACCCCATGCCATCAAACGTGAAGAGCAAGGATGGATTGAGTGGCTGTTTTCCGGACCACGTTCATTCAGCAGCCGGACGCACCGGATGTTGCTCGACCTGCTTGGCGCGACCGTCAACAAGGGAACGGGGCGTGCGGCGCGGCTTTCCATCCCGGCCTATGGCAAAACAGGGACAAGCCAGGACAGCCGCGATGCGTTGTTTGTCGGATTTGCTGGTGACCTCGTGGTCGGTGTCTGGATCGGTAATGATGACAACACCCCGCTTCGTGGCATCAATGGCGGTGGTCTGCCGGCTCGTATCTGGCGGGATTTCATGGCGCAGTCGATCCGCAATGCGGCGCCAGCTGCTGCGCCCAAGCCACGTAAGCAACCTGATCCCGAAGGCCCGATCGAGCCATTGGATTTGCCGGAACTAACAGAATTTCCTGTCGACGTCGGTAATTCCGAAGTGCGGATTGACCAAGGCGAGGGTGTGACCGTGAACACGGAGGTCGGCGGCGTTCCACTTGAGGTCAAGCTGGACCGTGATGGCGTAAACATTCAGCCAGCTCCACCCGAAACGCGTCCAGCGCCGGGCCCGCGGTGATGCTCGTCCGGACCCTGCATTCAAGCATCAAACAACTCGCGCTCGCGCTGGCGTTCCTTCTGGGTGCCCTGGCAGCAACTCCAGCGTATGCAGACGCCAGCGACATTAGCGCTGCTGCCCGCAGTGTCGTCCGCATCGTCGTTTTTAGTTCGGCAGACGGCCAGCAGACCATCGTCAGCATTGGCTCGGGCGTGGTCGTT
>JBKBTH010000459.1:0-1509 GCA_046290915.1 Sphingorhabdus sp. | reverse complement strand
GCTGTCTGCCAACCAGCGATAGGCCTGAAGCAATATGGCTGGGCCCAAGAACTTGTCGCTGTTCCACCAGTAAGATGGGCAGCTTGTCGAGCAACATGCGCACAAAATGCACTCATACAGACCATCCAGCTTGGCACGGTCTTCAGGCGACTGAAGGCGTTCCTTGCCCGATGGCTCCGGCGTGACAGTCTGCAGCCATGGCTTGATCGAAGCATATTGCGCATAAAAATGCGTGAAGTCAGGAACGAGGTCCTTGATCACTTCCATATGCGGCAGCGGAGTCAGTGTGACTTCGCTTTTGCAATCTTCAATTGCAGTGGTGCAAGCGAGGCCATTTTTGCCGTCGATGTTCATCGAGCACGAACCACAAATGCCTTCGCGACATGAACGACGGAATGTCAGCGACGAATCCTGCTCGCCCTTCATCTTAATCAGTGCGTCGAGGACCATCGGGCCGCAGGTTTCCGTGTCGACTTCAAAAGTGTCATAACGCGGGTTTTCGCCACTATCGGGATCGTAACGATATACCTTGAATTTCTTGACTTTCCCGTCGGTTTTCGCGGCGTGAACAGTGCCCTTTTGGACCTTGCTGTTCTTTGGGAGGAAGAAATCGGCCATATCAATATCCTGTTGTCGTCGTGACGTGTAATTCCATATCTGCCAAACGCCCTAACCAAGCGTTTGTGCAATCACAAGCCCTCAACTGCGTCCGTTCGGGTTGCTTTTTCTGCAAGTCGAACACGTAGCTTATCGATTTTGCGGCCATCCATATCTACAATTTCAAAATGCCAGCCCTGGTCACGGAAGGATTCGCCTTCGACAGGCAAGTGCCGCAATATGTGCAGGACATGGCCTGCGGCCGTCGCGTAATCGCGGTCTTCGGGCAAATCAATTGACAGCGCTTCTGCCATCGCGTCGGCAGACATTGCGCCCGAGACAAGCATGGAACCATCGTCCAACGTAATGATGTTGGGTGCGCTGCCTTGCGCCTGGTCAGATGCAAACTCGCCCGCAATTGCCGCCAGCAGGTCGTTCGGCGTCACGATTCCTTCAAAATGCCCATATTCATCATGGACAAGCAACATGGGCACATCAGAAGAACGCAGAATTTCGAGTGCATCCATGGCGTCAAGTTGGTCCGGGATGATCTCTGCGCGACGCATCAGGTTACGGATATCAAGGCTTTCCCCGCGAATCTGTGCAGCAACAATATCGCGAGACTGAACAACGCCGATTATATCGTCACCGTCCTCGCCTGTGACCGGCAGCCGCGTGTGCAGTGAATTGAGCAGTGAGTCGCGGACATCATCTTCGGATGCGTCCGCCGCGATACGGTCTACGTCGGTTCGCGGCGTCATGACTTCACGCACTGGACGGTCAGCCAGTCGCACCACGCCAGCGATGACCTTATGTTCATGCTCTTCGATGATTCCGGCATGGGTGGCTTCGGCAAACACCATGCGCAGTTCTTCAGCGCTGAGTGCGTCTCGGCTATCCCTGCGAAGCCCA
>JBKBTH010000458.1:0-1512 GCA_046290915.1 Sphingorhabdus sp. | reverse complement strand
AATGAATTCAGGCCTATTAAAGCTGCTCCAAACAATACAAATTTCAGTTTCATTTTAGTCTATTTTTAGTTTTAAAGTCCTAGATTTTTTCTATAAAAAGCTTGGTCTGTTGGTACTGCTGCAAAATCGTCAAACGCTTTGTCCGCTGGGGTAATCATATGTTTGGCGATAAATGGTGCACCTTCCGCAGCGCCCTGTTCCGGATGCTTGAAAGCACATTCCCATTCGAGCACCGCCCAGCCGTCATAGCCATAATGGCCAAGCTTGGTGAAAATCTGTGTGAAATCCACCTGCCCGTCGCCAAGCGAACGAAAACGGCCCGGGCGTTCTTTCCAGCCTGAATAGCTGCCGTAAACGCCCGCCTTGCCGTTTGGACGGAACTCGGCGTCCTTGACGTGAAAGGCTTTGATCCGCTCATGATAGAAATCGATGAACTGGATATAATCAAGCTGCTGCAGCACGAAATGCGACGGGTCGTACAAGATGTTGCAGCGTGGATGGTTATCAACCGCTTCCAGGAAACGTTCAAAGGTGACACCGTCGTGTAAATCCTCACCAGGATGCAGTTCGAAACAGGCATCGACATTGTGTTCGTCAAACACATCGAAAATCGGCTTCCACCGACGCGCCAGTTCAGCGAAACCCTCCTCGACCAGTCCGGCGGGGCGCTGCGGCCACGGATACATTAAATGCCACATCAACGCGCCGGAGAATGTTGCGTGACTGGTGCAGCCAAAACGTTCGCTGGCCTTTGCTGCCAGCTTCACCTGATCCACCGCCCAAGCGGTGCGCGCTTCGGGGTTGTTGTGGACCTGGGTCGGCGCAAAGCCGTCGAACAGCTTGTCATAGGCGGGATGCGAAGCGACCAACTGCCCCTGCAAATGAGTGGACAATTCGGTGATTTCCACACCGTTTTCGGCGCATATTCCTTTTACCTCATCGGCATAGGTCTGGCTTTCGGCTGCCTTTGCAAGGTCAAAAATGCGCGCATCCCAGGTCGGTATTTGCACGCCTTTATAGCCGTACCCTGCCGCCCATTTGGTAATTGACTCGAGCGTGTTGAACGGAGCTTCATCACCTGCGAATTGGGCGAGGAAAATGGCGGGACCCTTCATTTAAAGCTGCCTTTCATAAAGCAACCCAGACCGCACCCTGGCGGCTGGATTCGAGTGCGGCACGAAGGAAGTTCATGCCCGATAATGTGTCGTCCATGGTCGCGTAGCCCGGATCGGCCCCACCAGTTTCAGTGCCGCGTATCTGTTTGGCAAAAGCGGTGTAAATGTTGGCGAATGCTTCCAGATAGCCCTCTGGATGGCCGCCGGGTGTGCGCTGGATCGCCAAGATGTTGGACGACAGATACGCACGGTTTGCGCCCGCATGCCAAACTTCGTCAGGCCGGTCGCGGCGCTTGACGGTCATCGTATTTGGCTGCTCCTGCCGCCAGTGGATGCTGGCTTCGTCACAATAGACCGCGATTTGTAGATCGTTCATGTCACCAACGCATATTTGGCT
>JBKBTH010000457.1:0-1515 GCA_046290915.1 Sphingorhabdus sp. | reverse complement strand
GTCACGTTCGCCGCGTACCGCATCTGGCGACTGGCTGATGACGCCATTGCGGGTTTTCACCCCGGTCATGATTGCGGACATTCCATTGGCTGAGTCCGACACAAATGCATCCACCGGAGACGTTTCGCTCAAACCCAAATAGGGCCATAGTTGGATGTGAAGTTTAAGTGGTTCATTATATCCCAATAAGCTTGCGGCGCTTATCGCCGACACGCCAGCGGCATCGGCGAGAAACAAAATGACATTCTTTGCCTTCCCGTCGCCTGTTGCTTGAGTGACGACCGCACCCGGAGATTTTTCCGAAACATCCTGCGCGTACACCGGAGAGGGCATTACCGCCACGACCATCGCAGAAATGATTGCCAATCCGCCTACATGCGGGCGGCGAAATCTTTGACGATGCGCCGAGTTTTTCCGCACTTCCGGGTAAAGATGTATGATTGGCATGGGAAATCACTCCTGCGTTTTGAACTCACACCTTCCTATGTCTGTCATATTTCAATACGGAGGCATCGCTGGCACCAATTTAGCCACCAATATTTCGATAATTGTCGAATTATCGATTGACTTTGGCGGCACGAGACATATCCCTTCAACAAGGGAAAGGTCCTGGCAATGAAAGATATCAGCATACAGGTCTGGGCTGTCGATGCCCTTGGCGCGCTTGCCCATGAAACGCGGCTCGCGGTGTTTCGCATGCTTGTGCAAGCTGGACCAGATGGCATGATCGCTGGTGCCATTGCCGAAGCCCACGGCATACCGCCCTCGACGATGTCGCACCATCTTGCAATGCTGGAACGGGCCGGATTATTGGAGTCTGAACGCGAAAGCCGCCTTATTCATTACCGCGCCGATTATCCTGGGATGCGGCGCTTGCTGGCGTTTTTGGTGCAGGACTGCTGCCAGGGCGCGCCTGAATTGTGCGGCGATCTGCTAAGCGCATGGGCGTGTAATGCCCCGCATCCCGCAAATGCATGAACATAGTTAGGAGCACGCAAATGACAGCTGATGTCATCATTTATCATAACCCCGAATGTGGCACGTCGCGCAACACGCTGGCGATGATCCGAAATGCAGGGATTGAACCGCACATCATTGAATATCTGAAGACACCGCCATCGCGCGATGTATTAGAAAACCTCATTCAACAATCCAACATGGCTCCGCGGGCATTATTGCGGGAAAAAGGCACAGTTTTTGCTGAGCTTGGTCTTGAGAATCCCGACCTTACCGATGCGCAGTTGATCGACGCCATGGTGGCACATCCAATACTCATCAACCGTCCAATCGTCGTATCGCCTCTGGGCGTCAAATTGTGCCGTCCTTCAGAGGAAGTGCTTGATCTCTTGCCAGAAGCCCAGCGCGCGCCATTTACCAAAGAAGATGGCGAGCAGGTTATCGATGTCGATGGCAATCGTGTTATTGGCGAGCCGAAAAAGACATGACCGACCTGCCGAACCCTGAACGGCTGTCGTTCCTTGACCGCTATCTCACCTTGTGGATATTCCTCGCCAT
>JBKBTH010000456.1:0-1515 GCA_046290915.1 Sphingorhabdus sp. | reverse complement strand
GGATTTCCGAGCGGTTGAGTCGCCCCTGCGCACCGCGCATCGTCTGTTCATTAACTGCAATTTTGGTGTTGATTTGCGAACGCTCGTTCAGGGCATCCTGCTTATATTGGAACTGCGATTCTGCCATTTGGGCCTGCGCTTCGCGAATGGCTGCAGCAGAACGCGACACGCCTTGGCGCGCCGCATCAAGCCGGCCACGAATATCGACAAGCTCGCGCTGCGCAGATAGCAGTTCGGTCTGGGGAACAATGTTCTTTTCCGCCAATGGGCGGATCATGTTCACCTGATCCTGTGCCAGTTTAAGGCTGGATTCGAGCGATGATACCGTTGCCTGCGCTTCGCCTAAGTCACGACGGCGTTGTTCGACACCGGCGGCCAGTGCCCCGACGCGGCTTCGCTGCGCAGATTGCCGCGCCGCTTGCAGGCGTTCTTCGTCATAGCAACTTGCGCCGACGCAGCCGCCTGTGCCACCTGTTTCACGGTTCAAACGCGCGGCACTCGCCGCAAGCCGTTCGGTTTCCGCCTGCAATTGACCAAGTTCGGACGATGATGTGGTGTCATCAAAACGGACGAGCAATTGCCCTTTCTTTACCGTCTGGCCCGAACGAACGAGGATCGCCTCAATCGTTGACGGCTCTGGCGCCTGCACCAATTGCACCTTGGAAGATGGAATGACCCTGCCCTGCCCACGCGTAACCTCGTCTACCTGAGCAAGGCTCGCCCACAATATGAACAGCGACACACCAACGGCGCTGAAAAAAATGATCCGTTCGCTCGCATTCAATCGCGCGAACCAAGTCTTTAACTTCATTGTGTCGCCTCCAAGGCGGTAAGCTGGACCGTGGCCGGTGCTTCTGCTTTTGCACGGGTTTCAGAACCCATTGGCATCGTCAGCCGCCACGTCTTGGTGGTATCAATTCTCCCACCAATGTCATTGTCTGCCCTGCGGTCAAGTGCATCTCTCACAGGCGGCGTGGTGGCCGCAGTGTCCAATGCCGCGTCGGAACCCGCGGCCGCGTCGGCATTCATATTGGCAAGGCTGGATACGGCAGGGATATATTCATTACCACGATATGTGCCGTTAAATGCCACGCGGCGGCCCCAGTTACCGGGCCAGCGATAAAAGATATGTGCGCCTAGCTGTCTGATTTTATGCAGCTTTGGTGCCCAGTAAGGCGATACATAATTTGCATGATAATGGGTTGCCATGCCGACGGCCGACGTCACAGATCCGGCCAGAACATTTTGTGCCACGCGCTGCGCTTCGGCCCACGCTTTGGGACTAGGTGCGCGCAGCAACGAACCGTCACAGGCAAAGCTGAACTGGCAGCCGGGCTTGGTACTGCCCTGATAAATCACGCCGCAAACCGATTTTGGAAATGCGGGATGCCGCATACGGTTGAGTATAACCTGCGCCACGGCATAACGCCCCGCAACCGGTTCAAATCCAGCTTCATAATATATCGCCTGAGTCATACAGCGCAGCGCTTTTTCGGCGTTCGTCATACCCTTGTC
>JBKBTH010000045.1:0-9688 GCA_046290915.1 Sphingorhabdus sp. | reverse complement strand
ATCTTGCGCGATCCATATTCGAACAAGCCATATGTCCATTTCTACGCAACCAAGCGTCTGGGCGGCACGCTGACCAATTCGGAAGCGATCAAACTGATGAAGTTCGCGGTTTCCTGATCATGCGAAAATCTCCCCGCCGACCGGTGGGGAGATACCTTCGGAGAACGACATGACGATATTTGTTTTTCAACGCGGCGAAACGATTTCGCTAGCGCTTGATGCTGTGACTGGTGACCCCCTTCTGGTGACAGCGATAAGTGCGGCGATGAAGGCAGTGGCTCCGGGCCGGACTGGCGTAAGTGCCGGTGCACCCGTGGCTGCTGCCTTCAACATTACAGCGCGGCCTGCGTCAGGCGACGTGCCACCAGGATGGAATTTGACGGTAGGGGCGGCGCAAAGCGCGCTTTTGCCGGCGGGCCACTATCTGGCGGATGCGCGGATTGAGGTTGGCGGCGGGGTTATTGTTACGGAAAGCATCGGACTAAAGCTGCGTGAAAGCGTGACGGCATGACGATGCTTTTGCAATGGCGACAGCCGCCGCCAATAATCGTTGCGTGCTGGCGCGGGCCTGACGGAGCACTTGCACCGACTGTAGCAGCGTCGTCCCTCGCGCCTGTTCCGACAATTATCGGGCCACCGGGCGCGCAGGGTCCCGCTGGGCCCACGGGACCAATTGCCGACATCATAGACGGCGGCACATTCAATTAAGGATCAGATATGCCAAGAATCCAAACAAAGCGCGGCTTGAAAGCCAATTTGCCAACAGCATCAATGCTGGCGGGCGAGGCGCATTTTACGACTGATCGCGGTACGCTGCACATCGCCACCGGCGCGACAACGCGGTTGCCGGTGGTGCCAGCTATTGACGATCTTGCGACGGTCGCAGCAGTAGATGGTGCAGCGGATTTCCTCATCTTGCATGATGCATCTGCAGTGGGGCAGAAAGAAGCAAAGATAACCGTCAACGCATTTAAAGCCGCGTTGAACATCCCTGCGTCCGATCTTGACGAAAAAGCGGCGGTGGTGGCCGGCGGCACATCTGGTTATATTTGGGGTACTAATGGAACCGATGGGGTTATAAGGCTGAACAACTCCATGGCGTGGACCAAAGATGCGGCCAATGCTTTTGTTACGCTGGCCGTCGGCGACGTGGACTGTGGTACCTTCTGATGCCAAGCCTTTCCCATAAAAGGGGAACACGCGCGCAAGTTGATGCCGCGGCGAGCGCCAACGCCTTGCGTTTGGGCGAGGTGTATCTGATCACTGACGAGGCCCGGCTGACGGTCGGAATCAGCGCCAGCGCGCATCAGCCTGCAGCAAAGCAGGGTGAGGGCACCGGCGATCCATGGACTTGGGTCAAGCTCACTGCCGACGTTGCCAATAGCACTGTGGCACCGGCGGCCGCGACGGGTCTTTCCTTCGCTGCAGCGGCAAATATGGTTTACCTGGTCGAAGTTGTCGGGACATTTCAGTCGGCGGCGACCACCACAGGTATTGCGCTCGCGCTGGACATTCCGTCGGGCGCGGTGAGCGGCATGACATTGCATCCGGCCAGTGCGACAACGCTTACCGGCACCGAACAAATTGCAGATGCTACAACCACGGGCGCTACGACCGGTGTGCGTGCCGCGGCAACAAATATCCCGATCAGGGCCAATTTCATTGTGTCTGTGGGGGCTATAGCAGGGCAAGTTCAACTGCTGTTTCGCTCCGAAGTTGCAGCATCTGCGGTCACGTTAAAGGCTGGGCTCACGGCCATGGGCCGCCGGATAATCTAAAAGGAAATTGAAATGTTGAGCATGGAACCGCTCGGCCTCGACAGCGTGATGCTGGACGAGGTGCGAGCCTATTTGCGTGTCGATGAGGATTTGGACGATAGTTCATTGGCAGCGTCGATCCTGGCGGCGATTGGCCATGCGGAGCAGTTTACGCGTCAGGCCCTTCTCCGCCGCGCGGCTACCGAAGTGGTCACGGCAGGCAGTGGATGGCAAATTCTGCAGACCCTGCCAGTCCAGTCGGTAACGGGTGTCATTGGCATTCCAGCGGAGGGTGCAACTTTCGCCCTTCCGGCGTCGGCATGGGAACTTAAGATCTCCTCACAAGGCGAAGCTTACTTCCGGGTGTTGCAGCCAGCGAGCGCTGGGCGTGTCGAGATATCGATGATCGCCGGTTTGGCCGCCGATTGGGCAACCTTGCCGGAATCGCTGCGGCTTGGCGTACTGCGGTTGGCAGGGCATTTTTATAACAATCGCGACAGCGCAAGTGACGATGGGCCGCCAGCCGCGGCGCTTGCGTTGCTTCAGCCGTGGCGCCGGATGCGCGTCGCATGAGCGGGGAATTTGCGGGCAATCTGCGCGAGCGCGTCGATATCGAAACCCGCCTCGGCGATCGTGACAGTATGGCAAGTGCATCGGGCAAATATCGTTATGATGGGCAAGCATGGGTTGCGGTTTCGCCGCTCATCCCTGGCGATTTAAGCCGCGCAGATGCCCTGTCTGCACTGCCGCGCTGGCAAGTCACCATGCGCAAGCGCGAAGGTGTTGGCCTTGGCACGCGTTTGGCATGGCGGGGCAAATATCTCGCGGTCCGCGCAGTATTGAGCGATCCAATTACGCCAGCGCAAATGCGTCTCACCTGTGAGGAGGTCCGGTGAATACGGACCGGATCAAGGCAAAATCCGAAGCTTTGGCCGAACGCCGTGCTGACGACATTCGTGACCAATTGATGCAGGCACCACGCCCCGTCGGCGTCAATGTTGAGCGCAGCGGCGACGGCATCCGCCTGGTCGGCAAAAATCTGCGGCGACGCATGCTCGATGACCCTAAATTGAGGAATTTCGGACGATGAACAGCGCGATGCACACGCTTCAGGCGGCAGTGGTTGCTGCACTGGCCGCGCACCCGGTTTTGGCTAACGAATTAAGCGGAATTTATGACGGCCCGCCGTCGCGTGCTGCGTTTCCCTATGTCGCCATCAATGACGGGATCATCAGCGACTGGAGTACCAAAACCGGTGCTGGCCGCGAAATCCGGTTGGCGTTGACGGTGTGGGACGACGGCGAGTCCGCCATCCGCTTGTCCAACCTGATGTCGCATGTCGAGGACGCCGTTCTGGCCATACCCCGTGACCTTCCGGATTGGCGCATAGCGAGCCTCGTATTCGTGCGGTCAATGGTCGTTCGCGATCCCGCAGGGCCATGGGCAGGTCTTGTCGAGCATCGCGTGCGGTTGCTCGCAACCTAACGCCAACGATCGGCGCATAATCATATATTTTCTCGCCAGTTGGCGGGGTATTTTCGAAAGGAAAAGGCTTATGCCTGCAGAAAAAGGAAGCGCCTTCCTGTTGAAGGTTGGCGACGGTGCAGTGACGCCCGTTTATGCGACGGTTGCTGGGTTGCGCACCACGCAGCTGTCGATCAACGGCGACCCCGTGGTCATCACCAACAAAGGCAGTGGCGCGTGGCGCGAACTGCTTTCCGGGGCTGGCGTGCGTTCGGTTTCGGTATCGGGCGCGGGCGTGTTTACGGGCTCGACCGCCGAAACACGCATTAAGAACAACGCATTGACTGGCCTGCTCGACGATTATGAACTGAGCTTTGAAAGTGGCGACCGGTTGCGCGGCAAATTCCTTGTCGCTCGGCTGGATTATGCTGGCGATTTTAATGGCGAGCGATCGTACACGCTTGCGCTTGAAAGCAGCGGGCAGGTCGCATCCTTATGAACCGGCCTGCCAATGCCCTGCGCGGCGAGGCGATGGTTGCGACCGAGGGCGGGCACATATTATTGCGCCCAACCTTCTCGGCGCTGGTGGCCTGTGAAGACGAACTTGGGCCACTCTTCGCTTTGGTCGAACGTGCCGCCGCGGGCGGCCTGAAGCTATCAGAGATGGTTAGCCTGTTTTGGCATTGCCGAACTGACGTTGATGCTGATGTGACGCGCGCCGACTTTAGCGAGACCCTGACGCAAGCGGGCCTTGCCGCGATGACGCCTGCGCTCAAGATTCTGCTTGGGCAGATTTTAAGCGGGCGATGACATTTGGTGAGACTGCGCTGCGGTTGAGCGCAATCTGCGCGCTGCAATTGAGGTGGCGTCCGGACACGTTCTGGAATGCTACCCCTGCTGAGCTGCTCTGCATTTTGCGGCTTACTGAGGGCGAGGATACCGCCCCGCCCAACCCGAACGAGATTCAAAATCTGATGTCGCTGTTTCCAGATAAAGCGGCAGGAGAACAATAATGGACGAAGAAATCGACAGGCTTGTCGTATCGGTCCGCGCCGATACCCGCGCCTTTGCAAGCGACGTGGCCGCGATGCGCGCTGAACTTGACGGCCCCTTTACCGACGGACTTGAACGCGCCGGGTCGGCATTGGAACGTGGCCTTGCTGGTGCGATCCAGCGCGGCAAGTTCGGCTTTGAAGATTTGCGCAGGGTTGCACTGTCCGTGCTTTCGGAGATCGCGAGTTCGGCGATTCAAGCAGGCCTTAACAACATAAGCGGCGGTGCTTCTGGCGGTGGCGGCCTGCTTGGGTCGTTGGGTGCGCTTTTGGGCGGAATGCTTGGCGCACCCGGACGCGCCACAGGCGGGCCGGTGTCGCCGGGCAGGGCCTACCGCGTCGGTGAGCGTGGGCCAGAGCTGTTTGTTCCGACAAGCAGCGGGCGCATCGAAACGGGCGGGGGTGCTGGTGGGCCGACGCATGTCCGGCTGACCATTCATGTTTCGGATGCAGGCAAGGGCAGCGCGCCCGCGGCACTTGAGCGATCTTCGCGACATGTCGCGCGTGCTGTTCGTCAAACCTTAGCGCGGAATTGAAACATGGCTTATTGGCTTTGCGAGCAGCGGCGGCAGCAGAAATCTGTGCCCGTCATGCGGTTTGACCCGCGTTTCTGGACCGTCAACTTCCCGCGTCCGATGATGGCATCAGTCGTTACGACGGGACCGGAATCCTTGCGCGCGGACGCCACATTTTATCGAAGCGATGATTTGGCGGGATTGATCTGGGACAGCATTGATCATTGGGACCATCCCTTATTGGCTTATGAAACCAATCGGGATTACCGGCGACTGACAATGACATTCCGGTGGCGGTCGGCGGGCATAATGCCGCTTGATGCCGTCAACGGTCCAACGCTCACCATTAACGGTCGAGATGCGGCAGGGGCGGCCCAAAGCTGGTATGTCCGTCTGTGGAATTACGCCATCGGTACGCCCGAAGATGCCGAAATCGCGCTGGATTTCAGCAACCTTCAGGGCGGGTTTCTTTTGCCAGATGAGGCAGACCCCGTTTTTGCAGGCGACATTGACCAGATTTTCATTTCGTTGGTCCCGCTGGGTTACACTGGCCTCGCTGGCAATCTGTCTGCCCCCGTTGAAGCGTGGGCGGAACTCACGGAGATCAGACGCGATGGCGCGGGTGTCATGCTCGACACTGGCGATGTCATGATACCCGAGCATGACCTCAAAATGGCAACGGGATATGACGATGCCTACAACCAAACGCCTGCGCGGCTGGTTCGCCAGTTGCATGCCCTTGGCTACCGACAAACGATCAATCATTATGTGGGCATGAGCCATTATTTCCGGCTAGAGCCTTTAGGCGATGGGCATTATGTGAGCTTGGCGGGTGGAGCACTCAACGCGCCATGCCGTGTCTGGCACCAAAATTTCGCTGCGCAGGCAAAGTTACTTGGCTTCGATCTGATTTTTTCGCTGAGCTACGAATTGTTCGACGCCCATTGCTGGAATGATTGGAAACAACGGGCAGAAAATGGCGACCCGGCGTTAACCGGATGGGTCCCGCCATCCGCTTTGCTGTCGCCTGCAAATGTTGGGGCCATGAACTATTTAAAGGCAGTGGCGCGCGCATTTGTCTTCATCTTGAAGGAAGCCGGCCTGCCGGTGAAGTTTCAGATCGGCGAGCCATGGTGGTGGATCATGCCCGACGGCCGCATCTGTCTGTATGATGCTGCTGCGACCGCCGCAATCGGGGCATTATCGGTCAGCCTATCCGACATAAAAGGACCAAAGTCACCAGCGCAAAACGCAATGCTGGACCGGGCTGGCGAGATACTCGCGGCATCCACCGCGTCAGTCTGCCAAGCCGCCGCCGATGAGGCAGGAGCGGCTGGCATAGAGACACTGTTGTTGGTGTATTTGCCAACCGTCCTTGATCCGTCGGCACCCGAAGCCATCCGCGCCAATGTTCCGTTGGGATGGTCTGCGCCTGCGTTCGATTTGCTTCAGCTCGAAGATTATGATTGGGTCACATCGGGCAACCACGGCGCGACGCGTAGGGCGATTCCGCTGATGGCCCAACGCCTTGGATATCCCGTTAACGAGCAGCATTATTTTACCGGCTTCGTTTTGCGACCCGAAGACAAGGCGCAGTGGGCGGATATTGAAATTGCCGCGCGCGAAAGCCGGGCAAGGGGTACCGCCGAGACCTACGTCTGGGCGCTGCCGCAGGTCGCACGCGACGGGTTCACGCATTTCGAAATTGGACAGGAGGATGCAGCTGTGCAGGACTTTGATGACGTGCTTTTTCCGCTGGAAATTGGCCGTGAGGCCGAAGTCACGGCAGAGTTTTCTACCAACATCGTAACCACTTTATCGGGCCATGAACGCCGCAACAGCAGCTGGGAAAATGCCCGGCTAAGTTACGATGTCAGTCCGGGGGTAAGGTCTGAACATGAACTGGGCATCTTGCTTGCGTTCTTTCGCGCTCGGCATGGGCCTGCGGTTGGCTTTCGTTTTACGGATCCGCTCGACAACAGTTCGAATGTGATGACCGGCACGCCCAGCATGATTGATCAAAATTTGGGCGCGGGTGATGGTGTGCGCACGGCATTTCCGTTGATTAAGACCTATGGCGCCGACGATCAGGTTCGGCGCATTACAAGGCCAGTGCCGACTTCTGTGACTGTTGCGGTGAATAACGTCGTGGCAACCGGTTGGTCGCTCAGCGCGGGCGGAACAATCGAATTTGCAACTGCACCAGCGGTAGGCGCCATCGTTACGGCTGGTTTCCGTTTCGATGTCCCAGTGCGCTTTGCGACAGATCGGCTGGATATCGCGCGGGCGACCTTTGGTGCGGGCGATATTCCAACGATACCCTTGGTTGAAATTCGGGAAGCCAGCTGATGGACCTCTGGATGGATGGGCCGCTTATCACCGTCGCTTATGGCTGGCGGTTGGAGCGGACCGATGGCGTGACCGTGGGCTTTACCTCGCACGATGCCGACGTGCTTCATGACGGGATTTTGCTGCAATCGAGTCCCGGAATGCAGCCTACCACGATCGTGCAAAGCGCTGGGTTGGAGAATGACGGCCTTGATGTCTCAGGCGCGCTGACGTCGGATGTTATCCGGTCCGATGATCTGACCGCTGGCCGATGGGACGGCGCGTATCTAGAGATTTTCCTTTTTGACTGGACCGCGCCCGCAAGTGGGAAGCGCATTTTGGCGTCCGGCGAATTGGGCGCGGTGTCTTTTGCGGACGATGCGTTTTCGGCTGAGTTGGTGGGCATTCAATCGCGTCTGGATAGGGCCGTCGCCCCTCAAACCGCGCCTTCGTGTCGTGCCCAGTTTTGTGACGCAGCCTGCGGGCTGAACCGCGAACGCTTCCGTCATTTGGCGACCATTTCGAGCGTTCAGGATTATGCGGTTTCGGTGAGCAGTATCGCGCTATTTGCTGTTGGCCAATTAGCCTATGGAAGCGTGCGATGGCTAACTGGCCCAAATGCGGGGCTAGAATATAGCATCGCCAACAATGGGCCGACGACGATTGAGCTGCAGACTATGCCGCAAGCGCCCGTGAATGCGGGCGATCTGATCGAAGTGATAGAAGGTTGTGATAAGCTGATGACGACCTGCGCAGCGCGATTTGGCAACGGCGTCAATTTCCGCGGCGAACCCTATCTGCCAGGCAATGACCTACTGACACGGTATCCCGGTGCAAGCTAGGATTGCGCCGGCCCGCACGCACCAGCAAGCCGCGGTTGCACAAGCAGCACTCGATTTAATTGGTATTCCTTTTTTGCTCCATGGACATTCGGCAACCGCAGGGCTGGATTGCGTTGGTGTGGTCGGACTTTGCCTTTCTGCTGCCGGAAGCGACGCTGCCGTGCCCACCGATTATCGGCTGCGTGGTCAATTTGCCGAGCGTGCCTGTGCCTATTTTGACGAACTGGGGTTTCGGCGCATCACTGACGCGTCGGTCGTTGCTGGAGATATTCTTCTGCTTGAGCCAGGCGCGCGACAGCTTCACCTCGCCATCGTTACATCCAAGGGAGCGGTGCACGCGCATATGGGCCTAGGCCGCGTTGTCGTGACGCCCTTGCCGCTGCCGTGGCGAACAATCGCACAATGGCGCCTTTTCGGAGACTGATATGGCAACGCTTGTTTTAACCGCTGTGGGCTCTGCGCTCGGCGGGCCGATAGGCGGCGCTATTGGCGCAGCGCTCGGGCAGCAAATCGACGGATCATTATTCGCGCCCGCCGCGCGGCAAGGGAGCCGGCTGAAGGAGCTGGCCGTTCAAACCTCAAGCTACGGCACCCAAATTCCGGGCGTATTTGGAGCGATGCGCGTCGCTGGTACAGTGATCTGGGCAACCGATCTAATTGAGGAGCGCGTAAAAAGCGGCGGTGGCAAGGGTCGCCCGTCGACCGTCAATTACAGCTATCGCGTCAGTCTGGCCGTCGCGCTGTCAAGCGAGCCAGTAGCACGCATTGGCAGAATTTGGGCGGACGGCAATTTGATCCGCGGAGCCGGCGGGGATTTGAAAGTTGATGCCCAGTTGCGGTTCTACTCCGGCTACGGCGATCAACAGCCTGACCCGTTGCTGGCATCTGCCGAAGCTGTGGGACAATGCCCCGCCCATCGTGACATGGCGTATGTCGTGTTCGAAGATTTGCAACTCGCAGACTTTGGCAACCGCATTCCCTCTTTGACGTTCGAGATATTCGAGCGCGAAGGGCCAGTGTTGTTGTCGGACTTGTTTCCGGCACTGTCGGATGGAGACATATCGGCGCAAAGCGCGCATGCAATCGCCGGTTTTGCTGCTGGCGGATCGAATGTAAGAGAGGCGATTGCGCCGATATTGGATGCCTTTCCGGTAGAACTCATCACGCGCGGCGGGAACCTTGTCGTGCGCGACCTCGGCATGGCATCCGGTCAACTAAGCCAGGTTGTGATTGCCGTTGAAGAAGATACGCGCAGGCTAGATCCGCTTAACTACCGGGTGTCGCCCGCTGAACAAATTCCGCGCACGGTCTCGCTGCGTTATTACGATCCGGATCGTGATTATCAGGCCGGCGTTCAGCACAGCAATGGCAAATCAGGTGGGCGTGGCGAAGTCCGGTTAGAGTTACCCGCCGTACTTAACGCACCCTCTGCTAAGCGCTTGGTCGAATTGAAAGGTAGCGATGTCGGATACGCGCGCAACACATTGAGCGCCTCGTTCTTAACGTCTGCTATTTTACAGCAACCCGGCGATTGCTTTCTAACCGCAGATGGGAAAAAATGGCACATCGACGAAATCGAGCATGGATTTGGCACAGTACGGGTTAGCGCAAGATTGGCCGCGAGACCGTCGTCATTCGATCAACTGATAGCTGTGCCTGGCCGCCATATCCCGTCGGCAGATCAGCCTATAGGGGAGACGAAAATTGTTATCATCGACTGCCCACTGATT
>JBKBTH010000455.1:0-1532 GCA_046290915.1 Sphingorhabdus sp. | reverse complement strand
CATCGCCAGCCTGCGCAATCGCGCGCAATTCATCGATCCACGCAGATGCGTCCAACCGCAGGTTCAAAAAGCCTGGTCCAGCGATTTCGACCGCAGTCACGCCGGAAACCTGTGCCAGCTCAGCCGACAAGGCGTCGGCCAGTTGGCGCGGATTAAGGCCTGCGGGTTTCGCCAGCACCATGGCGGCGTTGGTCGATATGTCACCATGCGACGGATCGCGCGGCGGTTCGACAGTCACATTGGAACGGTCAATACCCGACGGCAGGACATTGCTTGCAACAAGTGCGTCCAGCGCATGATCGACATGCGCTGCATATTGTTCAAAAAGGGTCATCTTCGTGCCTTGAATTAGCGCGTATCAACGCGTTACATTATACCGCAGCTGATCTTCGGTCAGCTGGAAACCGACAAGCATTTCAAAGCTTGATCGGACAACCGCAGCGCGCACTTCAGGGTCCGCCATTGGGTCGAGCGCAGCGTCGGGGTCACCTGGCTTACGCTTCTTGGTAATTTTTTGGACGATTTCGGCAGGCAGGCTGGCCGATGCCTTGTCGATATAGCTTGCGGCTTGCGCGCTGGCAGACGCCCGCTGCTGACCATCGGCGAATTGCAATGTCACCTGGCCGACGCGCTTGGCGACAACGGCGCTGCCGCCCTGAACCACGGTTGTGAAGTACGGCACGGTCACTGTCCGGCTGCCGCGCGCATCGCTGCGCCGTGCCTGAACATCAAAACTTGCCTGCGAATAAATCTTCTCGCCGCTGTCATTACATGTCGGGCGGATGTTGGTGATCGACGCCACAACGTCGATCGCGCTCGCATCCTGGCTATTGGCGGGGTTGAACATCGTTATGTCGCCCGTGCCATCCGGCACAGCCACCGCAGGGCAACCCGACCTTGTGACGTTAACGCCAACACCGGCGCCAATATCAAGTTCGCCTTCGCGCGAACAACCGGCCAAGGTTGCTGCAACAATGCCGAAGGTCAGGACTTTGGCGGCAAATTTCATAGAGGCTATCCTTGGCATAACAGTGCAATGGTTGCGGGTACGTTGCTGGCATTGGTCCTTATCCGCCCATCGCCTGAGGTGCAACAGGGGAAAGGTCTTGGCGGATGCTGCCTGTTTAACTAAAGGACATTGCCGATGACTGAACAACCTATCTCCAAAAAATCCCTTCGGCTGCTTCTTGCAGCACCCCGCGGTTTTTGTGCTGGCGTTGACCGCGCGATCAAGATTGTCGAGCTTGCACTCGAACAACATGGCGCGCCGGTGTATGTTCGCCATGAAATCGTGCACAACCGCTTTGTCGTCGACAGCTTAAAGGCGAAGGGCGCGATATTCGTCGAGGAACTGGATGAAGTCCCCGACGGCGGCCATGTCGTATTTTCGGCGCATGGCGTTCCCAAATCAGTACCGGCAAATGCGCAGCAGCGCGGCCTTGCCTATTTCGATGCGACCTGTCCTTTGGTGTCAAAGGTGCACAAGCAGGCCGAACGTCAGGTCGAAGCCGGTCGTCACATCATTTTCGTTG
>JBKBTH010000454.1:0-1539 GCA_046290915.1 Sphingorhabdus sp. | reverse complement strand
TCTGCCAGAGAAAGAAGTGTCCCCATTATGGATACCATTCACACCTCCCTGCCGTCCGTCACGGTCGATCTGTCGTTTCTCCATTTGGTTGTCAGCCAGCTCTGTCACGATCTCGTCAGCCCGATTGGCGCGGTCAATAACGGCGTCGAACTCATTGAGGAGTTGGGCAATAGCCCCGATGGCGAAGCCTTTGATCTGATCGCGCAAAGCGGTCAAGCGGCGGCGGCCAAGCTGCAATGTTTCCGCTTGGCCTGGGGCCGCGCCGGTGCCAGCAGCGATACCCGTTTGGCCGATGTGCGCCAGGTGCTGATCGATTATTTCGCCGGGGAAACCCGCATTGGCCTGAACTGGCCCGCCGACCCCGTGGCTGAGGCGATGGATTATGCCCCCGGTGCTCTGCAATTGCTGATGAACAGCGTGCTGGCCCTAGCGCAAACCCTAACACGCGGCGGTCAAGTAACCGTGACGCTGAAGGCAACCGATAGCGGCGCGCCCTTCGAGATTGAAGCCGCCGGGCAAAATGCCACTGCGGAATGTCCACTTGCTTGGATTATGCTTGAGACCAACCGTGAGACGTTCAAACATGAATTGTCAGTCAAATATTGGCCGGGCCCGGATGAGTGGCATTTGCTCGCTGAGGCGCATGCCCATGGCGCGTGGATCAACTGGCTCGGCGATTAGGCCAAAAATTGCTCCATCGCAGCGTTCACCGCATCGGGCTTTTCCCAAATCACAAAATGTCCGCAATCCTCAACTGGTGCAATGGTGACATCAGGCACAAGCTCTTCGATACCGTCGATATTGCTTGGCGGCAATGCAAGGTCATCCATGGCCCAGATTACTAAGGTCGGGATCATCAACTTCGGAAACGCGCCCGCCGCAAAGGCGGGGATTTCCGCATCCTCATCCATCGCTGGCACATATAGCGCAGAGGCGCGGTACCAGTTGAGCATGCCGAAACAGGCGTCGCGGTCGGTCCAGTCAATGAGCAACGCCGCGCGCTCCTCAGGCTCCATCGCGCTTGGCTTGTCCCATTTGATGGTTTTCAACAACAAACCTGTCAGCCCCTGTTCCTGCACCAACGCATCATTTTCCGGATCACGGAACGCGCGAATATATTGGCTAGATTCGCGCTGGTTCATGTCCGTGATCAAAAGCCGCTGAAACAGATACGGATGCGGCGCGTTGGCGATGATTGCGCGCGGCACCCGGCCCGTCCAAGCAGGGTTAAAGGCATACGGCTGCCCATTAATCGCGACGCTCCACGCAATCGCGCCGCCCCAATCATGGCCCGCAATGATGAAATCCTGCACTTCCAACGCATCCGCGAGCGCAAAGATATCCGCGGTCAGCTTATCGGCAGTGTAAGCATCGACCTCTTGAGGCTTTGATGTCCCGCGATAGCCACGCTGGTCCGGCGCGATACAATAAAAACGGTCGGCAAAATGCGCGATTTGGTGCCGCCACGTGCGGTGCGATTCCGGAAAGCCGTGCAAGAAAACGATTGCCGGATTTTTGGGGTCACCAGCGGTGAATACA
>JBKBTH010000453.1:0-1542 GCA_046290915.1 Sphingorhabdus sp. | reverse complement strand
GCACGCATCCGTTCGGCCAGCGTCCCTTGGGGGCAGAACTCCACCTCCAACTCGCCAGCCAGATACTGCCGCTCAAACTCTTTGTTCTCGCCCACATAAGAAGAAATCATCTTCTTCACTTGCTTGGTGCGCAGCAGCTTGCCGATGCCTTCATTGTCGATACCGGCATTGTTGGATACGAAGGTCAGCCCAGTCACGCCACTGTCGCGGACGGCGTCAAGCAACCGCTCGGGCAAGCCGCATAGGCCAAAGCCGCCGCTGGCAATCAATATGTCGTTTTTGAGCAGGCCGTCGAGCGCGGATGCTGCGTCCGGAAAAAGTTTCTTCGCCATGAAGTGCTCCAATATATGGGAGAGACGGAACGGCTCTCGCCTAGACGTCAACTGGTGTAAAGGTCAACGCCAATAGCGCACCCAATTCGCCAAGCGCCTGTGCGCCGCTTGTAACTTTGATTGCGGTCATGCCCATAGCCGCTGCAGGTTTGCAGTTGATCCCAAGGTCATCAAGATACACGCACTGCGATGGAGCAACCTCGAGGGCTTCACACATCATGCTGTAGATACGCGGGTCTGGTTTACGGACACCGGCCTTGCTTGACTCAATGATATGGTCGAACCGTTCCATTACTGTTGCGACAGCTGCAGCTTTTGCGTCGCTCACCGCCATGCCTGCGCCTTTTCCGGACGGAACATTGTTGGTGATACATCCCAGCGCAAAGCCAAGCGCTTTCAGCTGATCTAGCGCCTCCACCATTTCAGGACGGATTTCACCAGCGAGGCAGGATATCACGGACGCGCCATCGAGTTCGTGCCCCAGTGCCTGCGCTTCGGCAGCGAACAGTGCGTCAAATTCCGCTGCGTTACATTCGGCGCGTTCGAATTTGGCCCACGCATTATCGTCTGGATTGATGGAGTTCACCCGGCGTACGAAATCCTTGGGCAAGCCGCGTTCCGCTTCCATGCGGTTAAACGCCTCAAAAGGTGACGACGTAATCACCCCGCCAAAATCGAAGATTATAGTATTGAACGTCATATGATGCCTCAGGCGATTGTTGTGCCAAACAGCGATCCAATCGCTGCGGTCGCCGCCATTGCAATTGCGCCCCAAAAGGTCACTCGGAAAATTGCTTTGCCCATAGGTGCACCGCCGGCCTTCGCGCCAACGCCGCCAAGAATGGCGAGAAACACAAGCGCCGCAATCGATACGCTCCAACTGAGATAAGCGGCAGGCGATAATGGCACCATAGCCAATGGCAGCGCCGCACCGATCGCAAAGGCACCCGCCGATGCCAACGCCGCCTGCACGGGCCGCGCCGCGGTATGCGTCGCCATGCCAAGCTCATCGCGCAGATGCGTCGCCAGCGCGTCATGTGCGGTCAGCTTGTCCGCAACTTGTTCGGCCAGCGCCCGGTCAAGCCGCGCCGCGGTGGTATCGGACATTGCAGGGAGCACATTGCAGATGCCCTCCATGTCGTCCATTTTCGCCCAGCAGTTCAGGATGATGTCGCACCCCGCCGCATGGGCGCGGGCCGAGCGTTCGGGG
>JBKBTH010000452.1:0-1543 GCA_046290915.1 Sphingorhabdus sp. | reverse complement strand
ATCGTGACACGGGTTGCTCTTCGCGGGCGATGAAAAGGAGAGTTCGCACCGGTTGGTCGACGTGTCTCCTGTATCAGATAGGGGCCAAACGGGGTCTTCCCTGGCATCAACTCAGCAGCAATCGCGACGCGATAAGTGGGGCGCAGCTTGGGTCGGGCGCCGGTTGCCCCTTTCGAGATCGAGGGACGACATGTCGCTGTGCCGGTGCCAGGCATATGTCATCGGGTCGCCCACGGGCAAACCGCGCAACCGTTGCGGCCGGTGGCCACAACGAAAAGCATCCATGCCACCGTGGGCAACAGCGATGCGCTCTCACCCTCGCTCACGCTAACTTCAGTGTCGTTGCGACACCGCGATTGAGGGAGTTGGCCACTGTGCATATTGACCATGCGTGATTGATCAAGGCCTTTGGATCGGAGCCGTCCGATGTCTCGCACTTTACCGATAGCACGGCGCTTGTGGCAACCAGCGGCGCACCTTCCAGGTCAAGCGTCACGGTCACTGCGATCTTTTCGATCTCAACGCCAAATTCGTGGGCGGCGTAGCGAAGGTCATTGCAATAACAGCCCCCGATTGCCAGCGCGAGCATTTGGCCGCCGTTAAAACCAAGGCCCAAGCCGCCGGCCTTGCCGTCCGGCCGATCGATAATCACCGTATGGCTGCCAGCCCACCCCAGTGCTGCCTGCGTGCCCGCGATATTGCGCAATTCGACAACCGACCGCACCATGGTCCGCCTCCGTCTGTGTCTATGCGGCACAGATTGATGCAAATTTTCGCCCGGTCAACCATGGCAGCGAGCCTGATCTTTGAGAAAGCGACGTTTGAAGACGTTGGGTATGGCCGGAATGCCGCTTGGGTGTCGGCCGTTGGGCCAAGCGTCCGGCAGTCGCCAGATGCAGATCCGTCCGAGGCGACTTGCGCCAACGACAGTCACCTCAACCCGTTTTGAGGCGACAACCTCCTGTACGCGAACGGCCTCGATGCGGCGGCCCCTGCCCAACCCCGCGTCCCGGTGGCATGGAAGATGGCGTTGGCGACAATTGCCCGACGCACCGACCATTGTCCTGCATGCGGCGACGTCACGCGCCTGTCCTCATGCGTTGCCTTGATCATTTTGCCGCAAGAGGTGACAAGGCCTTGATGCGGTCGCGAAAGCGGTTGGCGCCGGCGACAATGTGATCGAGCACCATCTCGACGGCCCAATGCCTGTCGGCAAGCGTATAAGGAACCGTGCGACTGTGTGTTTCGGCGAAGGTGCCGATCCGGCGATGGAAATGCTTTGCCAGTTTCGGATAGCCTGACCCCTCCGACATCGCCGACAGGACGAGGAAGGTATCCAGTTCGGCGGCAAGGTCTGGATGGTTGCGGCCCTCATCCATGATCCAGCGATAGAGATCAGGATGAAAATTGTTCATCACGCCGGAAAACCCATGCGCGCCAGCCCGCATTGCAGGCCAGGCGATAGCCGCATTGGCGTTGTTGATCGCAAGTGGAGTGCCGGCAACGAGCTTGAGGCGTCGCTTCAGATGAGGCAGGTCACAGC
>JBKBTH010000451.1:0-1549 GCA_046290915.1 Sphingorhabdus sp. | reverse complement strand
GTGCCAGCGGCGTGCCATGCCATGCGAATCATGAATGGGCCGTAGTGACCGTAATCGGCAGGCCACCATGGCTTGCTGTCGGTCATTAATGCAGTCAGGTCACTTTTCAGCGCATAATAATCGAGCTTTGCGAAAGCTGCGGCATAGTCGAAATCTTCGCCCATTGGATCGGGCGACACGCCGTGCTGGTGCAGCATGTCTACCGGTAGCGCATCTGGCCACCAATCCTTGTTTTGACGTCCAAGTAACGATCGCGCTTTCATTTCGCCGCCATTGCGCATGGGACAACCATTGCGGGGGTCTGCGTCTGCCATTGTTAATTCCTTTGAGTTCAGTGGGGGGACACTCGAGGTCAACATCTATTACATTTGGTCTTTAATCGGTCAAAACAATGAATATCTAAAGACTAATCGATTTTACCATATGAAGCGAAATGCGCTTTTGATAAATTCTCTGTCGCTTGCACGCGAACTTAACCTTTTTCCTGCTTGAAACTTTGTCTGCCCGCGCCGATGTAGGTAATAGCGTAAAAACAGAACAACTCAGAGGTATTTCATGCACGTCCCATTTGATCCGGTACAAGCCCTAGTTCCCGTCGTTATCGAGCAATCGAACCGCGGAGAGCGGAGCTGGGACATTTTTTCGCGGCTTCTGCGCGAGCGGATCATTTTTGTGACGGGTGAAGTCGAGGACAATATGGCCTCGGTTATCACGGCGCAGCTTCTGTTCCTTGAGTCGGACAATCCCAAGAAAGACATTTGGATGTACATCAACTCGCCGGGCGGCGTTGTGACCGCTGGCATGGCGATTCACGACACGATGCAATATATCCGCCCACGCGTGGGTACAGTGTGCATCGGTCAGGCCGCATCAATGGGCAGTTTCCTGCTGGCCGCGGGTGAACCCGGTATGCGTGTTGCACTTACGAATGCGCGCATCATGGTGCATCAGCCATCGGGCGGCGCGCGTGGTATGGCGTCGGACATTCAGATTCAGGCGAATGAAATCCTTCGGATCCGTAAGCGTATGAACGATTTGTACGCCAAATATACAGGTAAGCCGTTGAAGGACATTGAAAAAGCAATGGATCGCGATACGTTCCTTGAGGCTGATGAAGCAAAGGCGTTTGGCCTAGTGGATGAAGTCTTCGACAAGCGTCCGCCAAATTCAGAGGCAACCGCGGACTGATAGCGTTAGCTTATCACCGCAATTTTTACTCGTATGGCACAGTCGATTTTGGGCTATTGCCAAATCGGAACGCATCTTTAGGATGTTGGTTTGATAAAGTGCGCGCAGTTTCGACGTGCAAGCAGGACATATTATGACGAAGTTAAGCGGATCCGATACCAAGAGCACCCTTTATTGCTCATTCTGTGGAAAGTCACAGCACGAAGTCCGCAAATTGATCGCTGGCCCGACCGTATTTATTTGTGATGAATGCGTTGAGCTTTGCAACGACATCATTCGCGAAGAAACCAAGGGAGCGCTCACTGGCCGCAAGGAAGGTGAAGTGCCCACGCCGCAGGAAATCTGTGAGGTTCTTGACGAT
>JBKBTH010000450.1:0-1554 GCA_046290915.1 Sphingorhabdus sp. | reverse complement strand
TGATAGTCATGAGCAAGGGCACCCCCCGTGATATGGCCAAGAAGCGCGCCAAGCGCTGTGGTTGGCGGCGGCGGCGTGACGGTCCGACCCGAAATGTCGGCTGCCGTCATAATCCCTGCCATCAGTCCAACCGCGCTGCTTTCGACATAACCTTCGCAGCCAGTGATTTGACCGGCAAAGCGGATATGCGGCGCAGACTTAAGCCGCAGTTGGCGGTCCAACAGGATCGGCGAGCGGATAAATGTATTGCGATGCAGGCCCCCAAGCCGCGCAAATTCAGCCTTTTCCAGCCCCGGAATTGTGCGCAGCAACTCAACTTGCGCACCATGCTTCATCTTGGTTTGAAACCCGACCATGTTCCACAACGTGCCTTGCTTATTAT
Source organism: Sphingorhabdus sp. (assembly GCA_046290915.1). GTDB lineage: Bacteria > Pseudomonadota > Alphaproteobacteria > Sphingomonadales > Sphingomonadaceae > Sphingorhabdus_B. The sequence goes on along the minus strand of JBKBTH010000450.1, from coordinate 1,172 downwards.
CCTGACGCAGTTGCACCACAGCATGGGCCCAGCGCCCTGTGCGCGGATTATCAAGACCTACGGGTTTCATCGGGCCGAAGCGAAGTGTATCCAATCCGCGGGACGCCATAACCTCAATCGGCATGCAGCCTTCGAAATAGGGCGTGTTGGTTTCCCATTCCTTGAATTCCGATTTATCAGAATCAAGTAAGCCTTGATGAAACGCACGATATTGCGCTTCATCCAATGGGCAGTTGATATAATCCTTGCCTTCGCCCTTGTCCCATCGCGATGCGTACCATGCGATGTCCATGTCGATGCTGTCATGGTAGACAATCGGCGCAATTGCGTCGAAAAAGGCAAGGCGGTCCTCACCGGTTTTCGCCATGATGCTTTCTGCAAGGTTGGTCGCCGTCAGCGGACCAGTTGCGATGATTACTGGCCGGTCTGTTGGAATGGCGTCGACACGCTCACGAACGATGTCGATATTCGGATTATTTGCCAGATGCTTGGTAACAGTTTCTGAGAACACGTCACGATCTACGGCAAGCGCTGAGCCAGCAGGAACTTTGGCCACTTCAGCGGCTTGCATGATCAGCGATCCCAGATCGCGCATTTCCTGATGCAGTAGGCCAACGGCGTTGTTTTCCGCATCGTCCGAACGAAAGCTGTTCGAACATACCAGTTCGGCAAGGCCATCGGTCTGGTGCGCCGGGGTCATGTCCCCTGAACCTCGCATTTCCGAGAGCTTTACCCGCATTCCGCGCTGCGCAAGCTGCCATGCCGCTTCGCACCCAGCCAAGCCGCCACCGATAATTTGAACGTCATATGATTTGGTCATGTTGGCGCGGCTATCAAAAATCTTTGGCGCTGCACAGGTAAAAGCGGCAAGATGGACTATGGGATTTACGCTTAGCTATAACGACGACGGCACAATAAACCGCCCAACGCTGGAACCGCCACCGTCAGACGCGCATAAATACAGCCGTGGGCACGCCATGATCTGGAGCGGGCCCGTGTTACGTACCGGGGCTTCGCGGCTGACGGCGCAGGCGGCGCTTGCGATTGGGGCAGGGCTAGTGACAATAATAGGAGACAAGGCTGCTCTCGCTGAGCACGCCGCACATGTTACCGCCATCATGCTGCGCGAGGCGGACGCTGAACTGGTCTGTATCGACAGCCGCGTCACTGCT
>JBKBTH010000449.1:0-1561 GCA_046290915.1 Sphingorhabdus sp. | reverse complement strand
GACGCCAAAGGAACTGGGAGAGCTTGCGCATCTGCATCGCGCGGCCCCGCGCGTCGACAAGGATGATCTGCCCGAAATGGGCGAAGACGCCTTGCTGGAGCCTGGCATTCGCAAGTCAGTCACGCACCTGCGCGAATTTGCGGCCATTCCTGAGGCATTTCGCGCCGACAAAGCCATCAGCATTAATTTCGACTTTTTCGCCGCTCCTGTCGCGATTGAGGGCCATGGCAAAGTAGAGCGCATTCGTGTCGAGCGTACACGGCTGGATGATCAATATCGCAGCATCAGTACGGGTGAAAGCTATGCCATCGACTGTTCGATGGTGATCAGCTGCATTGGCTATCAAACACCATCAATCGACGGCGTGCCCTATGAACATGGCCGCGGACGTTTTGCCAATGTAGATGGCAGGATATTGCCCGGGCTCTATTGCGTTGGCTGGGCCCGGCGTGGTCCATCCGGGACCATCGGCACCAATCGGCCCGACGGTTACACGATCATCGATACTGTGGCCGAAGATATGGCCATAGGAGGCGGCAAAAAAGGTCGGGTCGGCCTGGATGCGTTGCTTGAATTGCGCAAGGTCGACGTTGTCACATTCAGCGACTGGAAGAAAATCGAAGAGGCAGAAATTGCCCGTGCCCGTGATGGCGCACCGCGCGAGAAATTCGTCCGTATCGAAGACATGATCGCCGCAATCGACTAATTTGGCGGCCGCTGCATTATGTCATCATAATTACGTTAATGCTGGGCTAGATGCCCGTTCTGTCAAAAAAGTTGATAAAGGGCGCAGCATGACGAACACCATAGGCATCATAACCGGCGTCGATGCCGAAGCAGCCGCTTTATTCCCCGGCCAAAGCGCGAACAGCGAAGCGCTGCATGGTTTCATGGTGCGCCAAGTGCAATCGGGTGGCCGCAACATCGCGATCACCTGCAGCGGTATTGGCAAAGTGAATGCTGCTATGGCCGCAATGATGCTGGTCGAACATTATCGTGCCAAATTGTTGCTGGTGGTCGGCACTGCAGGCAAATTGAGTGCGCACGACGGCCACTGTTTTCAGGTCACGCAGGCCGTGCAGGGCGATTATGGTGCATCGCGTGCCGACGGATTTGTGCATTATCGCGCAGGGGCGTGGCCAATTGGGGAGGCGCATGCCGAACCCTATCACGCCGCAATCATGCCGGAGACTGGGCTACCGAAAGTGCGCATCATCACCAATGACTGCTTTATGGAAAGCGACGACCATGGCAGCCGCCTGCACCGTGTCCTTGGCGGCGACATAATCGATATGGAAACCGCAGCCGTTGCGCAAGCTGCCGCCCGCATGGACGTGCCATGGGCCGCCATCAAAGCCACAAGCGACAATGCCAATGGCGACAGCTCAGGCGATTTTCAGGCGAACCTAAAACGCGCAGCCCGCTTGGCCGCCGAAGCCGCCGAACGCATGATCGCCGCGATGTAATCAGGTTCGTTGGTTTGCTTGCCGTCTGCGCAGGCTAGCACCAGGGATAAGCTGTTCGGGCAGATCACGGGCAAAGCTGTTGAATTCGGTATCAA
>JBKBTH010000448.1:0-1562 GCA_046290915.1 Sphingorhabdus sp. | reverse complement strand
TTGATCAGCTACCTCACGCCACCATTGGCAGAAGCGGGTCTGTACAAGGGCTTCACCGACCTTAAAGCCTTTTTGGAACGCTATCGTTCGATTGCAGACGACGGTGACGAGCGCCGCGATCTTGAACAGCTCATCCGCGACCAATGCGCAACGCTGGACATCAAAGCTGGTGACCTAACCGACCTCGCCGGTCGCCTCTATGAAATCGAGCGCGAGCTGATCCCACATGGCTTGCATGTCTTTGGCGGCAAGATGACCGAAGAAGACCGCAACGGCCTCGTCGACGCCATGGCGGGTGCATCACCCGATGTTGATCGCGCGAGCATTGAAGCAAAAATAGATGCCAATGACGAGCTTGGCGCATTGATGCATGCGCTTGATGGCGCCTATGTGCAGCCAGCACCCGGCGGTGACATCCTTAAAAATCCAGAAGTGCTGCCAACGGGCCGCAACATCCATGGTTTTGACCCCTTCCGTATTCCAAGCACATTTGCCTGTATCCAAGGCAGCGCCCAAGCGGATCAGTTGCTCGCACGGCATATGGCCGACGGCGGCAAACTTCCTGAAACCGTTGCCATGGTCCTATGGGGCACGGACAATCTGAAAAGCGAAGGCATGCAGGTAGCGCAAGTGCTCGCGCTGCTTGGCGCGCGTCCACGTTTTGATGATTATGGCCGGCTTGCTGGCGCTGAGCTTATCCCATTGGAAGAGCTTGGCCGTCCGCGCATCGATGTCGTTGTCACCATGTCGGGTATCTTCCGCGACCTGTTGCCACTGCAAACGCGTATGATTGCGGACGCAACCTATTTGGCGACAATGGCAGACGAGCCAGCCGAAGCCAATTTCGTCCGCAAGCATAGCCTGGCGCATCAGGCACAACATGGCTGCGATCTTGAAACCGCAGCATTGCGTGTCTTCTCGAACGCCCAAGGGGCTTACGGTGCCAACGTCAACATGATGATCGATGGCGGCACATGGACCGACCCAGAAGAACTTGCGAACATGTTCGAAGCCAAGAAGGGCTTTGCCTATGGCCGCACCGGAGCGCCCGTCCAACATCGCGCCTTGTTCGAAAGCGAACTTGCTGGCGTCGAACTGTCTTATCAAAATCTTGAATCGGTTGAAGCTGGCGTCACGGACATTGACCATTATGTCGACGGCCTTGGCGGCATGAGCAAAGCAATTGAAAAAGCCCGCGGCAAGGCAAGCCCAATCTATGTGGTGGACGCAACGCAGGGTGATACCAAGGTCCGCACTTTGGGCGAACAGATCGACCTTGAGACCCGCACCCGCATGCTGAATCCAAAATGGTATGAAGGTATGTTGAAGCATGGTTTCGAAGGTGTGCGTTACCTTGAACTGCATGTGACCAACACGATGGGCTGGTCGGCAACGACAGGCACCGTGTCACCTTGGGTGTACCAGCAGATCAGCGAAACATTTGTTCTCGACCCCGAAATGCGCGCGCGTCTTTCGGACCTGAACCCCAAATCATCAGCACGTGTGGCCGACCGGTTGCTTGAAGCGTGCGAACGCAATCTTTGGACACCCGATGCCGAAAC
>JBKBTH010000447.1:0-1571 GCA_046290915.1 Sphingorhabdus sp. | reverse complement strand
ATTGGCTGATATGAAATCGAACCATCGACGCCATACTTGTCGACGTTGCCGAGGTTACGATACACGTTCTGGTCTAGTTCTGGATCGTAAGCCGATGCCAAACGGTTCTGGAACTTGGTCAACCAACCTGAGACCTGTGCCTGGATGTTGCCCGAACGGTAACGAAGGCCAACGTCAACGCTGTCCGTTGTTTCCGGAGCAGGACGCGCACCAGCGGTTGTGATCGGGAAGAAGAACGCGTTGTACAAGCTGTCTGTACCTGGAACCGAAAGTCCCTGAGCAAAGCTTGCGAACATGCTGAATTCAGGCGTAAACTTGTAGTTCATGCCTACATTTGGCAAAACCTTGTCATATTTGAAGACGCGGTTTTGGGGGCGCGCTTGCGTTGGGTTCAACGTGCCGTTCAATGTGTTCTGGTTTGCATCGCCGAAGCACTCAACAAAGCCGCCAGCTGAGCTGGTGAAGCAATAGTTGGTCAGGTCACGCTTGAAGAACGGCGCACGTACGCCGGCTGTTACGACCAAGTTGCTATCCATGAATTCACCGCGATATTCGCCCGAAATCTGCTGCAAAATTGCATATGACAGACGGTTACGCTTTTGAAGCGTTACGCCGTTTGCTGCAATCTGCGGTGCGTTTACTGGGAAAACATCAAATGGCTCGCCATTGATATCCAACAGGCCAACTTCGCCTGTCTGACGGTGACGGGCACGGTCATAGGTATAAGCAAGACGAACCGAGTGCTCATCATTGATTTCATAACGCAGCGAGCTGATGACGCCATAACGATGGGTCTGGGTCTGGCTTGGTGCCATCATGGTAACCTGATCGAGGATGTCGCCATCGCCATTCAGATCCTTACCAAAGAATGGCGAACCCGCGAGGTATCCAGCCTGACAGTTTACGCCAGCGCCTGTTGCCACAGTCGTGCAGTTTGCCGTGCCGCCAGTCGGATCGATGTCACGACGTGCTTCACGTGCAGTAACCGTACCGCCGCCGTTTGCTTTCACATACTGATAGCTAGGATCGACAGTCAGCGTCAGCTTTTCACCAAAAGTGAACTTCGACGAACCGCGAATGCTGCCGGTGTTTGAAGGGTTATAACGACGGTCGAATTCAGTGCCGCACGTTGTTGCCGACTGTGCAGTACCAGCAACTGGTGCCACCGTTGTCGAGCATGGGTAGTTGATCAGATATTCCCGCTCATCATTGTTCGCAGGGAAACGGTTGCCTGAACCCGCACCAACAACACGGCCAGCGTCATTGCGCAAAGGCAAAGAACCGAAGAAGTTATTGCGGTTTTCGTTGTAGTTACCAGCAATCGCAATGAAGTCACCATCGCTGCCGATTGGCTGATAGATCTTCCCGTTATACTGCTGCTTATCGACTACACCGTAGTTGTTAAACGGGTTGTCGTTGCTCGCCATCGATGCCGAGAAGAAAGCACGTGTACCGAACGATGTCAGGTTACCGGTGTTCACCAGACCAAAGATACGCATGAAGTTGAATTCACCGATTGAGCCCGAAAGCTTAACGCCGAAATCTTCAGACGGTGTAAGGGTCCGGTAGTT
>JBKBTH010000446.1:0-1580 GCA_046290915.1 Sphingorhabdus sp. | reverse complement strand
CCCGGCTATTCGCCGCGCACGATGGCGTTTACGCTGGCGCTGGTGTGCGCGTTATTCGTACTGCACGGTGTGGAAATCTGGCTTTACGCGTTTTTGTATGAAGGCATTGGCGCGGTAAAAGACCTTGAAACCGCGGTGTATTTTTCCACGATCAGCTATGCTGGCATTGGTTTCGATGACCGTTATATTGACCCCGCATGGCGGCTTGTTGCCGCAATTGAGGGGATTAACGGGTTGTTGCTGCTGGGGTGGTCGACCGCGTTCTTTGTGACCATTGTTGCGCGTCTGGGTCGGCGTTAGGCGCGGCGACGGGGGTTTTTTCCCGACGCTTTGCATTTTGCGAAAAACATGGCAGCTTGCTGCGGTTGAGAACAGCAGGAGGGTAAGATGGAAAAGTTCGATAAACGTTTTTTAGCAGCCGGGATCGCGATGGGCATCGGTTTCGGTGTCGCCACCGATAATCTGGCTATCGGCCTTGCGATTGGCGTTGCTTTGGGTCTTGCGATCGGGCGCTGGCGCGGGTCAAAGCGTTAGCACCAGGTCCGCCGGCCGCCCTCATAATAGCGCGCGAGGCCTTCATCGACGAGCACCCCGCCAAGGCTTTCGCCGCCGCGCGTCAATATGCGCAGCTTGCGTCCATAGCGGTCCTCATCGCGGTTGATCGATTGCAGCGTGAACGGTCCGGCGTTCACCAGCTCATGCAAGCGCCGAGTCGCCGCTGCGCCAAGTTCTGCCTCGACCGGGCATCGGGGCGGGTGTGTTTCGGGCGTATCGATGTCGGCGATACGGATTTTGGCGCCGCGATAATAAATGGTGTCGCCATCCACGACGCAGTTGGTGCCTCCGCCGCTGTGGCACAGGCCAAAGGATGCAGATTCGGTGTCGGTTGCGCTGGCGGCAAGTGTCGCAAAAGATGCCGGAACAGCGACGTCGGGCGCCATTGCCTTCCAAACGATCCAAAAACCGAACAGCGGCGTGGTCAGCATCAGCAACACAAAGCGCGTATCAAAATTGGGCGCGCTTCTGAAACGGCGGGCCTTTGGCTTAACATAAGCCGAACGCTCGACCCATACCGGCGTGCCATAGCGGATCGACGATGGCTCGCGCGGCTCGTCCAACCCATCCTTGCGCCGCCCGCGGCCACCTTCAATAACGCGAAAATGTTTTCCCATGATACCATGGTTTACATTTTAGTCCGAACAACCGGTTAATGTCGCGGCAAGTTGGTTCAATTTTGGATGCATTACTCAGCAGCGCACATCAAAAGACCGCCGGGATTGCGCCCGACGGTCCAAAATATTGATCCGCCGAAGCGGGTCTATCGCGGCGAACTAGAAACGAACGCCGACGCCAACAACGGCCTGATGACGGTCAACGTCGATTTCACGGTCGAAATCATCCTGGCCAATGTCGAGATTCTTGTAGTTCGAATAACGATATTCCGCCTTGATGAAGCCGCTGGGTCCGAACAGGTTGAACTTCTGTTCAACACCGGCACCCAAACGGTAACCATCGGCGGTTACGCCATTGTTGAAGATCGTGCCTGCGCCATTGTCGAAACGGCCTTCGAACTTTGCATT
>JBKBTH010000044.1:4981-9702 GCA_046290915.1 Sphingorhabdus sp. | reverse complement strand
AACCAGCCGCGATGCCGTACATCAAATCGCCTTCACCTTCGCTGACATCATCATAGCCAACGAGGCCTTCGATATGTGGTCCGGTAAATGGTGCGGCTTCCTGCGCGAATGCAGGGGTGGCGAGTGCAGTGGAGAGGAGAGCTGCACCGATTAAAAGTTTACGCATTTTTTGTATCCATTTTCAATCAAACTGACGCCATCATTGTGACGCCACACAATAAACCGGCCCGCGCTGGGGATAGTTTCATGAACATAAAACAACGAAGCGCTGTGGTATAATCGCCACAGTCAGGGGAACGGCAGCCTTTGCCTTGCCTCCATCACTGCTTTTCGGCATGGGCCGGACATGTCCGAAAACAGTCACCCGCAAACCGCCCTCAAAATATTCACCGCTGCGCAATGGGCGCAGTTCGAAGCTGACGGGGTCTTTCAAGGCGCACCCGTCGATCTGGCGGATGGGTATATTCACTTGTCGGCCAAGGATCAGTTGCAGGGGACCTTGGAAAAGCATTTCGCCGGACAGGCGGATCTGGTTATTGCCGAGGTCAATCTGGCGCATCTTGGCGATACGATCAGGTGGGAAGTATCGCGCGGCGGTGCTCTTTTTCCGCATATTTATGGCCCCTTACCGATGGAAGCAATCATCGGCCATTTGACCCAGATCAAAGCGTGACGTGATTCAACGGCGCATAACGGCCTCCTCAACCAAGGAGCCTGCTATGGACATTTTGCAATTTCCCGCCGTCGCGTTGTTCACCGGAATGATGTTATCTTTCGCAGTGGTCATGATCTTCGTCACTGTTGGCGACGCAATCAAACACTAAAGACCCGCCCCCCTTTCAGGGGACGGGTCCTCCGCTCCTTTAAGCAGCGATACTGCTGCTTCAGGAAAACTGGGTTCGGACGTCAGCCCAGATTGCGTGACCGATTGCCGTGGCTGTCGACATCGTCGGGCTCAAGTGCAGCTTCGCCCAATGTTTCAGGTTCATCGTCGTCGCTGCGTTCGCCGCGATAGGCGTCCATATCAATCTGCCCGCTGCGTTCCATCTGGTTCATATGGTCAACAACGTCCTGAGTGTCGTCCGGGTATATCTGCGCGGGGTTCGTCGTGCCGCCATGTTCGGACGCGGCATTTGGAATGTTGCGAATGGCGTCATCCGACACAGTCTGGGCCTGCGCATCTTCGTCATCCTGTTCACTGTTAAAATTCTCCGGCGCCTCCTGTGAGCGATCAACTGGCCGTTCATCGGCGTGATCATTGTCGATATCGACACCGGTCGCCGTGACGGCAGCGTCGCTGGCGGCCGTTCCGGATGGTGAAGCCGGCGCAGTAGCAGCGGCAGCGTCTGTTATAGGCGTGTTGCCGATCGGGCGGCTATTGTCGGTCTGGGTCACGGGCACATCCTTTCCTCAGTGGGAAAATGGAAACGCCGTTAACGATGTGCTGTTCCAAACAATCTGTCAGATTGGCCAATCAAATGTGAAGTGGTTCTCTTCGGCAAAGTGGCCATCGGGGTCAAACCGCCTCTCCATGATGACCCCTCCACCATCGCGATCAACGGCAACCAGCGTGCTGCACCGTGTCCCGTATATGTTGTTGCGAATGAAGATCGGCGCATCTCCGGATGAAGGACGTTCCTCGTCCAAAAGACCATCAAATAAATCGACCGGATTGTTCCCTTCGGTTTCAAACCACTCCTCGAGCGCACTGTTCAATCGATCCTTGCGCGGCCAAGGTGCCCCTACCTCCGCATTGGATAAGCCGAATATGCCGCTGGGCCATTTTTCATGGACCGCGTTGGGCCGGTTCGCGATATGCGTCAGGCCTTCCCTGTCGGCCAGCACAAGATTGAACGGGCTAAATGTTTCTACGTTCGTCGGAAGTGCCCCGCTGGATAGCCAGTCCGTAACAAGCGCTCCGCGGGACTTTTTGGTCGGGTCTGGGCCATCGGGGTTGCGTATATTGGTGACGACACCAAAGCGGCCATCGGTGTGCACACCAATCCATGATCCGCGAGACAGCAAATCACGCCCGGCCAAAATGGATGGCGCGTCTGCCCACGGGCTGAGTGCGTCCGAGGCACGGTCATGAAATTCGTCGCGGTTGCCAATCGCGATGAGCTTCCAACGCGGATGCACTTCCCATGCAATGGAGACTACGCACATGTCGTGGGTTCCGTTTGCATGGGCTGGACAAGACGAGAGGCCTCTTTCCAATCCGCGGTCAGCAACGCCTGTTGCTGCGCGCTATCCAATATAAGCGGCGTGCTGCGCTTTTTTGCTGCGTCGGCTGCATCATCAACGGTGATAATCGCAAAGACCGGCATGTCGGTCAGATCACGCCAAATGCCAGCCATCGCAAAGACGGCGGCCGGACCACTTTCGGGCGGTACCGGTATCTGGCTGCCGATCGACGTCGCGGGAACAAGGCAGCGCAATTCCGTATGCCGCAAATTGCCGATCCAGAACGGGCTCGCCACATTGCGCACGGACGTTACCCATTGCAAATCGCCCGCAGGCGTCAGGCTGTTTGGGGCAGGATAACCCCACACCATTGGCCGAATGAAGCGCCGCGCCGTTTTGGACGAGCGGACGATTACCGGGGCAAATGTGCCCGGTCTTGGTTCACCCCCGCCCCATGGGTCAGGACCGTGATCTGCAGACAAGGCGTCGGCGATATCGCGCGAGTGCGCATCAAGACGGTATGCACGCGTCACCACGGCTTAATTCTGTACACGCGGTTAAAGCTGCTTTTCGTAGATGCGGTAGACCTTGTTGATTTCGCCATTGATAGCTTCACCGACTGATCGCATCGGGCCATTATCATCAAGGACCCAGCCAAATTCGCCACGGCTTGCACCAAATTTGGCAGTAGAGTCATCGCGAATAAGCGAAACAAGCATGAACGCCAATTGGCTTGCCATGCGTGTGGACTGCAGTTTTTTCATCACGCCCATCAACGGCACGCGCATCGTGCGGACCTTTGGTGCACGCAGCCACCACAGCAGTTTCGCCCAGTTGAACGGGAACAAGCTTCCGCCAAATCCAGCGATCTTTTCGTTGATGTCTGGCCATGTCATCATGAACGCGACGGGTTCACCATCGACCTCCGCAATCCGGATAAGGTCATTAAAGACGATTGGCTTAAGCTGCTTTCCGGTATGCGCGACTTCGGCGTCGGTGATGGGCACAAAGCCCCAATTTCCACTCCATGCGTCATTCAAAATGGACAGGATCAAGGCCGCTTCAGCGTCAAAATTATTCTTGTTCACCCGGCGAATGACGATGCGTTCGTTACGTTCACCTGATGCGACGATGCGTTGGACAAGCGGCGGAAAGGGGACATCAATCGGGATTTGATATGTGTAGAGATCTTTGACGCCAGCATACCCGGCCGCTTCAATCCACGGACCATAAGCAGCGTTGTGATAGCCCATCAGCACGGTTGGCGGGTGGTCATGGCCATCGATTAACAATCCCGGCTCTTCCCAGATAGAAAGGCTAAGTGGCCCAAGGGAGCGCTCCATGTTTTTGCCGCGCAGCCAATCTTCAGCAGTCGAAATCAGCAATTGTCCGATTGCTTCATCTTCAGCCTCAAAAAATCCCCAGTTGCCCACACCGGGCCCCATGCCTTGCTCTGGCGGCTGTTTCAGCGCTAGAAAATCGAGATGCGCGGATATGCGGCCCACAACTCGCCCGTCCCTTTCCGCGAGAAAAAGCTGTGCCTCGCCATGTTCGAACCACGGGTTCTTACCGGGCGTGATGGTCGCCATGGCATCGCCCTTCAATGGCGGCACCCAGTTGGGATCATTGGCGTAAAGCCGGAACGGCAGGTCAATAAAGGCGCGTTTGTCTGCCTTGGTCAAAACCGGACGAATGCTGATTTCTGTCATATTGAATTCCCGAGATATTCTTTACAATGCGGGCCGAAAATTATCCGCCCCACGCACCGCCGCCGGATCATTCTTCAGTGCGGACGAGCACCGTTTCGCCAATCAGGAAAAACAGTAAAAATGGTCCCCACGCAGCAATCCAGGGCGGATAGGCACCAAGGTTGCCCATCGCCAGCGCAAAGTTATCGGCAACAAAATATGTAAAGCCAAGCGCCATGCCGATTACCGCGCGCAGGAACAACGCACCCGAGCGCGCAAGTCCAAATGCCGCTACCGCAGCGAGCAACGGCATCAGCAAGGTCGACAAAGGCCCGGCCAGCTTGTGCCACAATATGCCTTCAAGATTGTCGGTGCGGCGACCGGCAGCACTCAGGTCGTCAATTGCCCGCATGAGCGGCAAGAAACCAAGGCTGTCGCCGTCGACTTTTACAAGGTTAAACCTGTCTGGCGTGATGCCCTTACCGATGGTGAGATTAGTGGCGTTCTTCTCTTCTGTCGTGGCGACGTCAAATGTCTCGGTGTTTTCAAGTTGCCATGCATTGTCCACATAGCGCGCGTTTGATGCCGAGATCACTTGGCGTAACCCGCCATTGGTCCGTAAATATATGCGGACATTTTCGAGAACAGTATTGTCGCCCGACCCGCGCACTGTGCCGGCATTTATAAGGTCATCACCTTCGCGGACCCAGACATTGTTTCGCGAGTCACTGTCAGGCGCAATGACGCCAAATTCCGCATCCTGCCACAGTTTGAGCTGCTTCGTATTCGGGGCGACGACGAGATCGTTAAACGCAAAGGAGATGAGCGCCACGCCCAAGCTTGCGACAA
>JBKBTH010000044.1:0-4881 GCA_046290915.1 Sphingorhabdus sp. | reverse complement strand
CATGGGCGCCAGAATTTGGTGTGCGGACAATCCGGCAGCCTTCATGGCCACCACTTCACTGTTCTGGCTTAAGGTGGCGAAGGTGATTAACGTACCCAACAACACCGAAAACGGCAGAAATCTCGCGATAATTTGCGGTGCGCGCATCGATACATAACGCAATATGTCGCCCTGGTCATTTCCGGGGACGGCCAATATCTTGCCGCTTTCACCCAGCAGGTCGAGCGTCATCAGGACCAGCACGAGCATCATCAACACAGCAAAGCTGCGCACGACAAAAAGTCGTGCCATGTACATGGCGATGTTGCGCGAGGGAAAGAAATTCATTGGCTAGGCCCCTGTTGCGGCACGGGCATGCCAATGGTTGCAAGCCGTGATTTGCGACCCAGGCGGAACAGTTTTTTGAACCATTTACCGGCCTTTGTCGCGAATACCTCAAGTGCGCCGATGGGCTGACCGCCGGGCACATGCGCGATCACATGGTACATCCAGATGATAAGCGCGGCGAACAACAAAAATGGCGCCCACAGGGCGATAAACGGATCAACAACGCCCGTTCCGCCCACGCCTTCGGCATATTCGTTTATCTTGTGATAAGTCACCACCATCACGATGGATAAAAAGACGCCAAGCGCGGATGTCGACCGCTTCGGCGGTATGGCCAGCGCCAAGGCAAGCAAGGGCAGCAGGAGCATCATCCCAACCTCGACAAGGCGGAAATGGAAGTTGGACCACGCCCGGTTCCGTTCCAGCGCCGGCTTTTGCGCATCATTCCCGATCTGCACCAATTCGGTAATCAAATACTCGCGATCTTTTCCGCCGCGCGTCCGGAAACTCTCAATTTGCGGCAGCGGAATGGGCACGTCATGGCTGGTAAAACTCAGCACGCGCGGTGATTGATAATTGGGTGCGTCATGCACGAGCGTACCCTTTTCCAAACGCAGCAATATTGTGTCCGGATCATCGGTGCGCAGAAACTGTCCCTTTTCCGCTGTCACTGCAATGGACTGGCCATTGTTGCTTTGCGCGTAGACGAACATGCCAGACAGCTCATTGCCGTTATTCTTGCTCTCGTCGATCCGCACGGTCAGGTTTTTGCCGACATTGTTGAATTCACCGACCCTCACCTTCGCACCAAATGCGCCGGACCGAAGCTCAAACCGAAGCTCCTCGTAAAGATACCGCGCGCTGGGCTGCAGAAAACCGACAATGACAAAATTGACAGCGGCAAGGGTGATCGCCAGCATGAAAGGGACGCGCAACAGCCGAAAATAGCTCATCCCAACCGCGCGAAAAATGTCGAGTTCGGACGAAGTGGCAAGTTTGCGAAACGCCAGCAAGATACCTAGCAAAAGCCCGATGGGGATGCCAAGCGAGAGATATTCAGGCATCAGATTTGCCAGCATGCGCCAGACCACGCTGACCGGTCCGCCCTCTGCGGCGACGAAGTCGAACAGGTTCAACATCTTCTCCAGCAGCAACAAAGACGCGGCAATTGCCAGCGTAGCCAGCAGCGGCAACATCACGAGCCGGAAGATATAACGGTCGGTGGCAGTTAGAAATTTCAACTTATGGTCGCCCTGTCACCCTAATTTGGCCGCAAACTGACCCGATAGACGCTTCCAGGTTCAGGGGCAATATCGATGGTATCCTTGTTAAGTGGATACTGGACTTGCTGTTCCAGGAGTTTTGAGATGAATAAATATTTGGTCCTTCTATCTGCAGCTGGATTGGCGCTCGTATCGGGCACCGCCGCAGCAGGACAGGAAATAGGTAATGATCTGTCGCGCTGCGCCGCGGGCAAGGGCCCCGCTGTGCTTGTGAACGTGCGCGGGATTAAAGAGGCCAAAGGACTCGTCCGGGTTCAGTCTTATGCTGCAACGCCGGGGTCATGGTTGGCAAAGGGCCGCTGGCTGCACCGCATCGAAAGCCGGGCAAGTGCAGGCAATATGAGCATTTGCTTGCCTGTACCGTCCGAAGGGAAATATGGCATCGCTGTACGCCACGACCGCAATGCGAATGGCAAAACGGATATCACGCAGGATGGTGGCGGTTTTTCCAACAACCCCAGCGTCAGCATTTTGAATTTGGGCAAGCCGTCGGTGAGCAAGGTCGCATTCGATGCGGGTCCAGGCGTGACGCGCATCACCGTAAACCTGCGATATATGTGAAAGTACTGATTTGGCTTTAGTAGCGCTTCTTTCGAACCCCAATTCAACTGGCAACAGATCCTTGTTGCCGGCGGTCCGGAACTATTGCGCAAAAAATCCAGATATTTTCCATTATGAGGTCGAAGAAATCGGCCAGATCGCAAAAGCGCTCGAAATGATTGCGCGTGTCAAGCCAAAGGTACTGGTTATCAACGGCGGCGACGGCACCGTTCAATCCGCTTTGACCGAGCTCTATCATGGTGGACATTTTGAGGGCTCACCGCCGCCCGTCGCGGTCCTTCCCAATGGCAAAACCAACCTTATTGCGCTCGACTTGGGCGCTGAAGGTGACCCGTTAGAGGCATTGGCGCGCATTATCGAAGTCGCAAAGGGCGATCTTTCGGAACATATTGTTGTCCGCGAGCTGATTGCACTAAGCGATGGCAGCGAAGGCGCGCGTCCGGTTCTTGGCATGTTTCTGGGCGGCGCAGGCCTTGCCGAAACGATCTTGTACTGCCGCCATAAAATTTATCCCTTGGGGCTGCCCAATGGCCTCAGCCACTTCCTGACGTTCATTGCCGTGATGTTTTCGGCGGTCGTTCGTGTGAAGGCGAGCTTCCTGCCCGAACGGTCAAAACCTGTCAGCATTTCGTTCATCCGCAATGGCGAATTGCAGGGGACATTTTCGATTTTGATCGTCACCACGCTTGAAAAGCTGTTGCTTGGTGGACAAGCAGGCAAGACCAAACAGCGTGGTTTGATGAAGTTTATGGCCGTCGACCAGACGCCATGGGCCATGGTCAAAATGATTGCGGCATCGCTGCGCGGCAAATTGGGCCAAACGCCAACCAGCGGCGTGCATTTCCAGCAAGGCGACGTCATCCGCATCGACAGCGAACAAAGCAGCGTCGTGCTTGATGGTGAAGTGTTTGAAGCGCATCGCGGCAGCCCCATTGTGCTTCGTTCGACGCCGCCTGTGCCATTTCTGAAACTCGCCGCTTAACAAGCGGCATTTGAAACGGCTAAGGCCCACACATGCTTTCGCTGACCCAGCTTGTGGCCGAGGAATTGGCCGTTCCCGCTCAACAGGGCGCAAGCGAGTTCGCTGCACACATCGCCGCGCAATATGGCACAGCCGCGCGCGCCGTCTTGTTTTACGGATCATGCCTGCGGTCGGAAAAGCTGCAGGGCGAAATGCTCGATTTCTACCTCATCGTCTCCGATTATGAATCGGCTTATGGTGAAGGCTGGCTCGCGACATGGAACCGCCGCCTGCCGCCCAATGTCTTCCCGTTTCAATATGGCGATCTGGTGGCCAAAGTCGCAGTGTTGAGCGAGGCAGATTTTCACCACCTCAACCGGCCGGCTGCGTCAGCGGTCTCGGTATGGGCGCGCTTTGCCCAACCTTCCCGCCTCGTCTGGTCCGCCGATGAAGATGCCAGGCAATCCGCAGTCATGGCAATTTCGGGCGCGGCGCCCACATTGCTGAACGCGGCATTGGCGTTTGCCGAACGCGACGGTGACGTGCTCGACCTTTGGCAGTCGGGATTCCAGATGACATACAGCGCCGAGTTACGTGCAGAACGCAAAGACCGGCCATCATCGGTTATTGCATTCGACCCTAATCGCTACGGACGTTTTGGCCGGGCCGCATTGCACCATACGATGATCGCCAATGAAGTGCGCGGCGACAAGATACATATCTTACCTGACCCGGAACGCCGTATCATTCAGGAAAAGCGCAGATGGCCGGGACTGCGTCGGCGCGGAAAATTACTCACCATCGCACGGCTCACAAAGGCAGCTTTCACTTATGCGGGCGGAATTGACTATCTGGCGTGGAAAATAAACCGGCACGCCGGCACGCAAATCAAAGTGCGCCCGTGGCAACGCAAATGGCCATTGGTTGCAGCCGTGTTTCTGGTGCCCAAGCTATTGGCCAAAGGCGCAGTGCGTTAAAGCGCAACCTTGCGCGGCACGAACAGGGCCAACGCGAAAACCCCTGCATATGCGGCGGGCAGCCACAGGCTTTTCAACCCGAAATGGCTAAACATCAGCGCGCCGATAATGGCCCCGCTGGTCAATCCCATCCAAAGCAGCAAATAGGGCAGCCATTCAAAGCGCGCGCCGCCGCTCATGAGCGTAGCAATGCCTTGTCCGATCTTCACGAGCGCACCTGTCATATAGGTCAGGCCGAATGATACCGATCCTTCGCGTTCAAACAGCGTATTTTCCATTCCCATGCAAAACGCCCCAAAGCACAAAGCCACCGGCAGCAATCCGGCGTCCGCGACAAAAGGCGCGGCAAATAGCAGAAGCGAAATGGCTGACAGAATGATTGCCTGCCGTTGGTGCGGGCCAAATGTCGATTGGCGCCCAACCAGAGACCCGGCAACAACGCCGCCAACAAAACTGGCGAGTAACAACGAGACTAAGCCAACATAAGGCGCGCTCTCAACGACCCCGACGCTGAGGCGTGTCGAGTTACCGCTCATAAACGACAGGAAAAATCCGCCGCTTGCCATAAATCCGATGGCATCCACCATGCCGGCCATTGCCGCAAAGCCAGTCGCCAATAAGCGTGCGTTGCGGTCAAGCCTGTTCATCGGGTGGCGGTCAAATGATCCCGACCGCCTTGCCTGCGCGTTCAAAACGGCTGAGGATATCGGCAACCTGTTCGCTGCTATGTTCAGCACATAATGAGCAACGCAACAGCGTCATCCCCGCTGGC
>JBKBTH010000445.1:0-1585 GCA_046290915.1 Sphingorhabdus sp. | reverse complement strand
ACCGCCGTTGCTGATCCGATTCAGGGACTGCGCTTTGTTGGATTTTACTAAGCATATCCAGCCGGTTCTGCTGCAATGCCGCCTGAACCAGATACAAGCGCGACCGGACGTACAGCGGGCTCTGCGTTAACAACGCTTGGTCAAGGATTGCTTCTGCATTGGGGTAGTTACAGGCGGGCGCCATTGCGGCCAGTGCAGCCAGAAAAATCGGACTGTTCGCATTCGCTTCAATCGTGCGCGAAGTATACACCGTGGCAGAACGGCAGTCGCCTGCCGCATATGAAAGTCGCGCCATTGCAAAATTTGCCCATGGGTCGCTTGGGTCATTCGCAACGCCTTGGCGGGCAAAAGCGAGACCCCGGCGGACCGCAGATACAAAATTCGTACGCTCACTCGATCGTTGCGTTTCGTACATTCCACGAATGCCCAGCATGGTTGCGGCTATCGCTTTTTCTTTGACCGGTTCGGCAAGGCATTGGTCCAGCCCGGGTTCAAGTGCGGCACGGCGGGAGCGAATATAATCAAAATATTTCAACATGCAGGGGTATCCGCCGACCGTGCTGCTGCGCATGAGTACAGATTCATGAAGCGCGACTGCACCCAAAGGACCAATAATTTCGCCCAGCATCGGGATGAAAATGGGTGCGGCCTCTGCGGGGTCTACGGAAACATCAACCGATTTTGTCCATACGACCGTATTTGAACGCGTATCTACCAAACTGACAAGTAAGGTCGCTGCTCCGTCGCCTTTTGCCACAATCCGCGAGTTCAGCCGGTATTTTTCCTCGCTTTGATCCGCACCAACAGCCGTGCCTTCGATACGCACGCGTGCCAGTTTAAAGCGCGGCAGGCCGTAACTGTAAGTGTCACGCAGCGAGGCCGCGAGGGCCGCGATTTCCGGATCATCGTCGAATGCGACGGGCATGATTTTTACCACGGGCCGCTCGTATGCTGGAGCAGCATTTTGTGTAAGTTGGTAACCCACTGACCCTGTTGCCGCGACAAGCAAACCCCCGGCCAAGGCAGCAAGCGCACGCTGCTTCCAAATAGAAGTACCGCGTGATCCGGCGGCCGGTTTCTCCTGTCGCAGGGGATAGGGTCGGGGGCCTGTCGCTGGTACCCTTGCCCACATTTTGGGTGCGGGTACATTCGCATTTTCCGCTGTATCATTTTGCAAACGATATAAAGCGGGATAGGCGACCGACGGTGGACCCATCCGGATGACATAGGAACCCGGTTCCATATACAGGCATAGCCCGTCCGTTGGCCCATTCTTGGAATAATGGCTTTCGAGCGCCTTACGCAACCGGATCATTTGTACGCGCGCCGAACTGTCCGACGATGCGTCGAAATCTACAGACCTGCCGAGGCCATCGACGGCAATGGTATAGGATTTTAAGCCGTCGGCCCGCCCGGCAATTGTCTCACGCACCAAATAGGCCAAAAGTTTGCTGAGCGTTGGCGAACGTTGAAATATATTATCAGCCAAAATAGCTTGGGATTCTGCCTGAAGCGCTTCATTTTGCGCTTGAACACCCTTCAGATATTCCGTCATTGTCTCCGATACCACTATGTAACGTTATGT
>JBKBTH010000444.1:0-1592 GCA_046290915.1 Sphingorhabdus sp. | reverse complement strand
GGCAGCTGAAGCCCCTTAAAACCATAAAGCCTGCGCACGCGTTCGAATGTTGCAACAACATGCGCGAAGCGTTCTTCTGTCTCGCCGAACATGTCTTGCGTACCGCGCACGGCTTGGGGTGTCTGTATCTTTACCATGGGAAAGCGCCCTAGCGGCTAATTGTTGTTAGTGGAATAGGGCTGGACGCGCCGCTGTGCTTTCGCCAAAAGTCTGGCCCATGAATCCACGCATATTGTCGCGCGCTATCGCCGCATTCGCCCTATCCGCCAGCCTCATTTCTGCAGCATCTGCGCAAAACAGTGCCCCGCAGCCAGTGCCTATCATCTCGAACATCCCCGAACCACAGGACCGCCCATTATCGGCGCCTATGGATTTGGAGGTTGATGCCACGGATGTCGCGCGTGGTATCTTTTACGTTCACCAACGCATTCCGGTTGAAAAAGGGAAACCGCTTGTTCTGCTTTATCCACAATGGCTACCGGGTAAGCATGGCCCCCGCGGTGCGTTGGCCGAACTGACCGGTCTGGAAATCAGCGCCAATGGCAAGCTGCTCAAGTGGACGCGCGATCCGGTGCAGGTATATGCCTTTCATGTCGAATTGCCCAATGATGCAGATGTTGTGGAGGCTGAATTTCAGTTCACATCGCCCGTCCGTGAGAGCGAAGGCCGGATTGTAGTCACACCCAATATGATGAACATCCAATGGGAACAGGTCGCGCTCTATCCGGCGGGGCACTTCACGCGGGCCATCCAAGTGCGCCCATCCATTACCCTACCTGCAGGCTGGACCGGTGTTGCCGCACTCGACGGAGCAAAAACCAATACAGGCCGCATCGATTATGGCGTGACCAGCTTTGAAACATTGGTCGACAGCCCGATGTTTGCGGGGCCGCATTACAAGAAATGGGACCTCGGTAACAATGTGACGCTGAACATATGGGCGGACAACGCCAAATATCTGGAGGCCAAGCCGGAGCAAATCGCGGCGCACCGTGCATTGGTCGATGAATCGCTCCTGCTTTTTGGTTCAAAGCATTTCGACCGCTATGAATTTTTGCTTGGCCTGACCGAAGAGCTCGGCGGCATTGGACTTGAGCATCATCGCAGTTCGGAAAACACGCGCGAGACTGATTATTTCACCGAATGGGATGACAATATGTCCGAACGCGGCCTGTTGCCGCATGAGTTGATTCACAGCTGGAACGGCAAATTCCGTCGCCCTGATACGATGTGGACACCCGATTACTCCACGCCCATGCGCGACAATCTGTTGTGGGTCTATGAAGGGCAGACGAGCTATTGGGATCTAGTATTGGGCGCGCGCTCTGGCCTTCAGTCCAAAGAAATGGTCCTTGCCGAATGGGCGAAATATGCTGGCTTTTATGCCGAGCAGCCAGGCCGTGCATGGCGGTCGGTGGAAGACACCACGCATGATCCGATTTTCGGCGCGCGCAAAGCAAAGCCTTTCGCAAGTCAGGCGCGCGGAGAAGATTATTACAACGAAAGCTCCCTGATCTGGCTCGACGCCGACATGACCATCCGCGAATTGTCAAAAGGCAAGAAGTCGCTCGATGATTTTGCCAAAGCTTTTT
>JBKBTH010000443.1:0-1617 GCA_046290915.1 Sphingorhabdus sp. | reverse complement strand
AAAAGTGCCGCTGATTGGGCTTCCGACGCCGCAACTGCGAATGCCCAGCTCGAACGCGTTGTATCCGCCACGCTGAACGGTGAACGGCGTCAGTTACGGGTGTTTGATATCCCCTTGGGTAAATCAGGGGTCGCAGGGCTGGCGATCGATGTTCAGGATCTGATTGACGCGAAGTCTGAGGTCAGGAAACTGTCCGATGCACAGCGCGATTTGTTGAACCTGATGTCCGCCGGTGTAGCCCAGTTTGACTCGCGGCATGTGTTGAGCTTTGCCAATTTGCCTTTTCAAAGCCTGTTTACGTTCCGTGATCAGTGGCTTTCGGAAAAGCCCGAATTTGCGCGTGTGCTTGACCGGATGCGCGAAAACGGAAGGGTGCCGGAGGTGCGGGACTTTCCAGCATGGCGCCGGGAGCGGGAGGACTGGTTTCGGACGACCGACCCCACAGAAGAAAACTGGTTGCTCCCTGATGGAACGCATCTGCGCGTGCTGGCGCAGCCAATTCCCGACGGCGGTCTGTTGATGATATTTGAAGATCGCACTGAGCAGGCACAATTGGCCAGCGCGCGCGATATTCTGCTGCGCGTACGCACCGCGACATTCGACAATTTGTTCGAGGCGATTGCTGTATTTTCAGCCGATGGTCGGCTCAGCATTTGGAACCGCTTATTTGCGGAGACATGGGGCCTGAACGATGATCTTCTTTTGAAGCATCCGCGGCTTGATGAACTTTTGCCTATGCTGGCGAAGCATCTGCAAAAGCCATCGCAAATTTCCATATTGGGTGAGCTCATACGCATGACCTCGTCCAACCGCGAACAGCGCAGGAGCAAGGCTATCTTCGCCGACGGGCGCATGTTCCAGATTGCGACGATTCCGCTACCCGATGGCAATACGCTTTTCACGATGCTGGATATGTCGAACACGCTCAAGATTGAGCAGGCCTTGCGGGATAGGAATAGCGCGTTGCAAGAGGCCGATGCGATCAAAGGCAAGTTCCTTGCGAATATGAGTTATGAATTCCGAACGCCGCTGACATCGATCAGTGGATTTGCCGACTTGCTGAAAGCAGGCATCGCTGGTGACTTGAGCGATCAGGCGAAGGAATATGTCGATGCAATTCTGCAGTCGGCTGATCGCTTATCTGACCAGATAAATACCGTTCTGGATTACAGCCAGATTGAAGCAGGGGCATTACCGCTTGCGCTCGAAAAAGTAGATGTCCCGAGTTTGGTCACCCAAATTGCGGAGGCCAAAGCCGCCATGGCAGATGCCGCGCAGGTAGCACTGCAAATTGATGTGCGCGATGGAACCGGAAAAATGTCGCTGGACCCAAAACGGATTTCGCAAGCGGTCGGGCAGGCTTTGGACAATGCAATCCGGTATAACACATCCGGCGGTCAGGTTTTGGTGCTTGCACGTTGGCAAGGTGATGTCCTGGAATTCATCATATCGGACGATGGCCCCGGCATGCAGGAGGCAGACGTTGAGCGCATTTCTTCGGATAGTGCAGTTCCAAAAAATGCGCCCGGCGATGGCGCAATTACGCAAGGATTAGGCTTGCCTTTGGCACGTCAGATTATTGAATCGCACGGCGGCACGTTCCAACTGCATTCCGCA
>JBKBTH010000442.1:0-1621 GCA_046290915.1 Sphingorhabdus sp. | reverse complement strand
TCTGCAATACTACAACCGGCTATCCGCCGTGTTTGCTGTCTGATCCGTTGCTTAAACTTCACCAACGCTTTGCCTGCCACTGCCCGTTTCACCTCGCCTGTATGGTTACGCCACAGGCTGTAACCAAGGAACTTCCGGCCAAACACACTGCCAACCGCACTTTTGGTTTCGTTTATTTGCAAATGCAATTTACCGTACAACTGCCGCAGCCACGTCATCACCCGCTCGCCAGCGCGTACACTTTGCACATAGACATTGCTGTCATCGGCATAACGCGCGAAGTGGTAGCCGCGCTGCTCCAGTGCTTTATCCACCTCGTCCAACAGCACATTCGCCAGTAATGGCGACAGCGGACCACCTTGCGGCGTGCCCTCCTGCCTTGCCAATACCACGCCGCCATCCATCACGCCTGCGTTCAGGTAACTGCGGATTAACCGCAGTATGTCCTTATCTGCAATCCGTTTGCCCAATCGGTCCATCAAAATGTCGTGATTTACCCTGTCAAAGAACTTCGCCAGGTCTACGTCCACCACCACCTGATAACCAGCCTGTACATAACGCTGCGCTGCCAGCACCGCATCTTGCGCGCACCGCTTGGGCCTAAACCCATAGCTGTGCTCGCTGAACGTCGGGTCCAGTATCTTTTGCAGAACTTGTAATAAGGCTTGTTGGATAAGGCGGTCTGTCACTGTTGGAATACCCAGTTCACGCTCGCTGCCATCCGGTTTAGGGATGGTCACGCGCTTGACGGGTTGCGGTCGGTAAAGTCCCGTTTGCAATTGCGCGCGAAGCTCTGGCCATTTTGTTTTCAAAAGCTTTGCCGTTTGGATGATACTCAGACCGTCCACGCCGGCGCTGCCTTTGTTGGCTTTCACCCGCTGCCATGCACGTTGCATATTCTCTCTTGCAAGGACTTGCTTAAGTAAACCTTGCCCTGCGGCTTTGAACTGTTGTCGCGGGAATGTTGTTTCATCACGGACACCTTCTGCCAAGGTTTCACCTTGTCTTTGGGTATTTCGCTCCGTTATTTCGGACATCTGATGCATGACTTCACTCATCGACAACGCGTGTTCCGCTCCTTCCCGTTCGGCCCTTCGCTATCACACTACTACGGCCTCTGCTGACTTCTCGCTCCGCATCGCTACGTCGCCCTTTCAGGCATTAGGCGAGATCTCCCCAGGTAAGAACGCATTCCTTCACTGCACAACCGCCGGATTTACGCCACAAAGCTTTGGCTACAAGAGCTTCGCAGATTTGTGCCTGCTCGCCCTGCTTGGTCACGCCTCGTATCCGATTTTTGTTCATCGGCTCGCAGTTTCGCTCCACGCTTCCTCCCCACAGTCCGTCACCGTTCTGCAGTTGCGCTTCACTTCGTTCGCTGTAGCCAGCTTACGGCAGGACTTTCACCTACAAGAATGCGCCCATGCTGGGCGCACACAAGAAAGGGAGCTTAGGCTCCCTTTTTTGTTAGTGCAGATACCATGAAAAATCGGTGTAGTATCCGGGCTGTTAATTGCCTTCGTTATAGGTTTCCAGATTCCCGGCCATCAACGCGGTTTTATGACCTTTTTTCGCATCATTCCTTGAAGCATCCAGTTTATTCAGATACTCCTGAGTAATG
>JBKBTH010000441.1:615-1625 GCA_046290915.1 Sphingorhabdus sp. | reverse complement strand
AGCGGTTGCGTTGTTCGATGTGATTCATTCGGTTGACCGGCTTTCGCTGGTTAGCGCGCTTGGCAAGGCGATGGAAAAGCAGGCGCGCTATATTCCTTGCTTCATCCAAGTGAACATCGGCGCTGAAGAGCAAAAGGGTGGATGTGCGGTGTCCGAGCTGCCTGCCTTGATTGCAGCGGCGAAAGACAGCGGCATTCCCTTGGCCGGGCTGATGTGCATACCGCCTGCGTCGATTGAGGCCGCGCCTTTCTTTGCGTTGCTTGCCGAGTTGGCGGCACGTCATGATCTCCCGCAGCTGAGCATGGGCATGTCGGATGATTTCGATACTGCCATCATGATGGGTGCGACCCATGTCCGCGTTGGCACAGCCCTATTTGGCGAGCGCAGTAGCCCCGTTTAAGGCAAAGCGCGCATAGCCTGCCTTGGTCGCGACCAAAGCTTCAACCGTTTCACCATCGGCCAAATCACAAGCGCGCATGATCGCAATGTCCTGCACATCAAGGCCGCCCGCGAGCGCCCCGAATGCGGGCATGATCATTTTGCGCGCGCTTTTGACAAAGCATCGCCTTGCCACCATGCGGCCACGTAACACCTGCCTGAACTTCGGATGGAAATGTCCGGAAATTTCGGGATTGGGATCGCCGCGCTGTGCTTCGTGCCGAAGCGTGATGCCTGATAGGCAGATCTCGTCACGGGTCTTTCCGCCCCAAATGCCAGCAACCGCGCGGTCATGGTTTCCGGTAATCCAGAGCCATTCAGTGTCGCACGCCAGATCAACCAATAACGTTGCCGCCGATTCCGCCAGTCGGGCCTCGCCATCATCGTCGTGGAAATTGTCGCCCAAGGATATGATTTTGGCTGGCTTATATTTGGTGCAGAGCGTGGCAATGTCTTCAAGCGTGGCTACGCTGTCATAAGGTGGCAGCATTTGGCCATATAAAGCGTAAGCGCTGGCCTTTTCCAAATGTAGATCGGACACAAGCAGCGCATCTTGTGCAGGCCAATATAAG
>JBKBTH010000441.1:0-605 GCA_046290915.1 Sphingorhabdus sp. | reverse complement strand
GGCAGCCTCACCGGCCAACTCAAACAGCTGGCCTCCAAATTCAAAAGCATGCGACATCGTCTGCGCCTATGCGGATTGTCCGCGGGAGGCGCAAGCAGTTGTCGGCCATGATCCTATGAAGCGAGTGCGACGCGCGTCTTTGGTTCAAGCGAAACGCCCTTAGGCGGATCGAAACCTACGCGCCGGTTGCTGAAATCAATCAGCACGCGGTCAAACAGTTTCAGCGCGTCCATGCCGAGCAGGATCGCTGGCCGGTCCTGAAGGTTAAGCGCAGTGAAGGCGTAATTGTCCGCGAAGGTCATCGGCATATCCCTTATGGTAAGCCCGCCGACCTCAATTTCGCGAATTTGGGTATAGTCACCATTCAAGATCGTGCCGGTTACACTGCGCATCTTGACCGGAATGAAGTCAAAGGCGCGATGGCGCTTGCGAAGCTTGTCGCGCAAGGCGACATTGGCCATGCTGCTTTGCGCGCCGGTATCAAGAATGATGTCGACCTTAATGCCATCGATACGCGCGCTCGACAAAATCATCCGGCCCGCTTTGCGCCGCGCCTGCACAACGATCATGCCGTTTTCGAGCTTGGTCTTGCCGCGCGTCTTACG
>JBKBTH010000440.1:0-1629 GCA_046290915.1 Sphingorhabdus sp. | reverse complement strand
GCCAGCCCAACGTTCTTTTGCCAGCGGGCGGCCTTTTTCGGATAGCTCAGCGCGGTCGATAATGCTGTCTGCGCCAAGCTGAGTCAGATATTCTGCTTCCGATGCTTTGCCTGTCGAACCAGCAACGGTGAAGCCTGCCTTTTTCAGCAATGCCACTGCGACGCTGCCAACGCCGCCGGTCGCGCCGGTAACCAGTACCTCGCCCTGATCAGGGGTCACGCCTGCCTTCACCAATGCCTCGACGCACAAGGACGCCGTATAACCAGCGGTCCCAACGGCCATCGCTTGTTTCTCGCTAAACGCCGAAGGCAGTGGCACAAGCCAATCACCTTTCAGCCGGGCAACCTGTGCCAGACCACCCCAATGGCCTTCACCCACGCCCCAACCGTTTAGTACAACCTTGTCGCCCGCTTGCCAATCGGCATGCGAAGACTCACGCACCGTTCCGGCCAGATCAATTCCCGGCACCATTGGAAATTTGCGGACAACAGGCGATGATCCTGTAATCGCCAGACCATCTTTGAAATTCAGCGTTGAATAGGCGACATCGATGGTGACATCACCTTCGGGCAGTTGCGCTTCATCAACTTGTGACAGCGAAACATTTTGCACGTCTTCGATTTTATCAATCAATATGGCATTGAACATGGGAGAGTATCTTTCTTTATTAAAGGTTTAGCGCACTGCATGCAGCCGCGGCGGTGGGGGTGGCGAAGCGCTTTCGAGCTGCGCCGCTACATGTGGAAGGTTTTCCGCCTTCAGCGTTCCGTACATGCAAAGACGGACCACCTCTTGCGCGAATCGATGAGCCAGCGCCTTGCGCTCGTCATCGCTTTGGGAGTGCGAACGCGCCCAAACCGGCCAAAGGAAATTGGCTGCCAAAGTAATAACCGAAAACACTTCGATATCGATATTGGGCTCGGCAAGGTCGGTCGCGGCAAAACGGCCAATGGAACCGGCATATTCGCGCCAGAATGGATCTTGCGTCGGGTCTGGCGAAGACAACACCTGCAACAGCCATATCCGACCCAGTTCTGGGTTCTCCATCGCAAAATTGGCCAGCCGTTCAGGCACATCGACCATATTGACCTTTTCGACATCGCGTTCGCCAATGGTTTCAGGGTCGCCAAATACCTCGCGAAAAATCGTGTCAGACACCGACTGCACCGTTGCCGCGATCAAATTTTCCCGCGTGGTGAAATGCTGATAGGCGGTGCCGCGATTGACCTCCGCCAATTGTGCGACCTTAGACAGGCTGAGCGCTTCCTGACCGTCTTTCGCTAATATTGTGCGCGCGGCGGTCAATATCGCTTCACGTGTGGCCTCTGGATTACGCGCGCGGCGTTTCCGTTTCTCGCTCATTCCAGCCCTTTCCACCTCGTTGATTCTATGCATGCCCTCCCCATGCGCCAAGCGCAACCGCATGAGCACAACCTATCGCCCGCGCGAATAAATACCGGCTAGATTAATTGCCCGGCAATGAGAGTGAGTAGGACCGGATTCGGGTCATCAGGGTCGCAGATATGCTCGGTCCAGTCGGCTACAATCAGGCAACAGTCGGCAACTGCGCCTGGCCGGATGGTTGCGTCGCTTGAAAACAGGGCCAGCGCTTCATCGCACGACAAGCCT
>JBKBTH010000439.1:0-1635 GCA_046290915.1 Sphingorhabdus sp. | reverse complement strand
CGCACTTGCCGATCGAAAAGTCGTCTGCGCCCTTGCCCGTGCGCGGCTTGCCGAGGCCCTGTCCGCCAAGGTGGGGTATAGCGTTACGTAAATAGGATTCAGCAGCGTGGACGTGTCTGGACGCTCTGCAAAATAATTCACCCAATTGCCCAAATTTTTCAATTGTGGCCGCGCATCTACGGCGCTCTAACTTTTTGAAAGGGCACGTAACGCCCGTTGGGGATGAACTGGGTGCAATCATGAAAATCGGATTTATCGGCCTCGGCAATGTCGGCGGGAAACTCGCTGGTAGCCTGATCCGCAACGGGCATGATGTTACTGTCCGCGACCTTGATAGCACGCTCGTTGCCGAATATGTCGCGCGGGGCGCAACCTCGGCGGCATCACCAAAAGAGTTGGGCGACGCGGTCGACCTCATCATCACCTGCCTGCCTTCGCCCGCAGCCAGCGCTGCCGTTGCAGAGGGTGAGGACGGCTTTCTTCAAGTCATGCGTCCGGGCCAGGTTTGGCTCGAAATGAGCACAACCGATTATAGCGAAATCATCCGGCTCGGCGCTTTGGTCGAAGCGCGTGGCGCCATGTTCATGGAATGCCCTGTTTCGGGTGGCTGTCACCGCGCAGATACCGGCAACATTGCGATTTTTGCAGGCGGCCCGCGCGCTGCGTTCGAATTTGTTCTTCCAGTTCTAACGACAATGGGACGGCGCATATTACACACCGGCGACCTTGGAACAGCGTCACAGTTGAAGGTGATGACCAACTATCTCTGCACGGTACATCTCGTCGCGCTGGCCGAGGCGTTGACCACATGCAAAGCCATTGGCCTTGATATGAACACCACATATGAGGCGATCCGGATTTCGTCGGGCAACAGCTTCGTCCATGAAACCGAGAGCCAGGTTATCCTCAACGGCAGCCGTGACATCAATTTTACAATGGATCTTGTGAGCAAAGACGTGGGCCTGTTCGACAAAATTGCCCATGCTGCGCATGTCCCGGTTGAACTCTCGCCGCTCATTGTTAAAATCTTTAAGGAAGGCGAGGAAGCGTATGGCCCTCGCGAATTTTCACCCAACATCATCCGCCGTTATGAAGAGCCGCTGGGCATTAAGGTTTTGGGCACTGGATTTCCGGCCGATATGGTGGACGACGAACCCGAAGAGCCGGGCTATGAGGTTGTCCCAAAGCGCTAACCAGCGACAACCATACGACTGTCCCCGACATTCTTGATTACCCAATCCATGAATGTTCGGATGCGCAGATTTTCTTTCATATCCTTGCGGCAGATCAGCCCCCATGCACCGGGGCAAACCGCTTTATGGTCAACGGGCTGAACGAGCCGACCCGCCGCCAAATCCTGATCGACAAACGGGCCATTGACCAGCGCAATGCCTTCACCATTCAGCGCCATTTCAAGCGCAACGGCCAAAGTATCGACCATGAGATAGGGCACGGACGGTTCGAACGCTGATCCAGCCGACGCAAACCACGTCTCCCAATTTTGCACTTCAGTGTAGATCGCAACGAGTGGCTTGGTCATCAATGTCTGGGGGCTTGGGTCCGGACCCATCGCCTCGGCAACGGCCGGACTGCACACGGGGAATAGCGCATATTCATACAGCGGAACCCAATGAA
>JBKBTH010000438.1:0-1640 GCA_046290915.1 Sphingorhabdus sp. | reverse complement strand
GCGCGTGGGCGGGATTATTGCTGAAGCGCGGGAAAGCACTGACGCGCCCGGCAGTCCGGAACAGATGATTGGTGACTTTCATCGCTCAACTTCCGACATGGAACGCCGCAATGCTCTCGGCATCACCCCAATTGCCAGCACTTTGTCGATTGTATTGGGGACGACCGACCGCGCCGATATGGCGAGGATTATGGCCTACCCGTGGATGAACGGCTTCATTGGTTCCGGCGTAATGGCAAATGCAAACGATCCCACGCGCCAGATGGCGGGTGTCGGTGTTGGTGGTCTGTCGATGCCATCGCGTGATTATTATCTCGCGGACGTAGAACCGTATATCGGACACCGCAAGGCATTGCTTGAATATATCGCATCAACTTTCCGCCGCGCTGGCGTTCCCGACGCCGATGCGCGCGCATCGAAGGTGATGGCGCTGGAGATGGAGATAGCCAAGCGGCAGTGGACCACTGCTCAACAGCGCGATGTCGTGGCGATGAACAATGTCATGACCCCGGCCGCGTTGAAAGCCTATGCACCTGGCTTCCCATGGGACGCACATCTGACCGAAATGAAGTTCGATAAGGAGCCGGAAATAAGGGTGCTCACGGACACTGCAGTCCGTGACCTCGCCAAATTGTTCGCCGATACACCGGTCGCTGATCTGCAGTCTTTTCTGGCATATAAGACACTTGATGCATGGGCAGACTCGCTTTCAGAACCATGGGTGCAAGCGCATTTCGATTTCCACGGAAAAAGAATGCAGGATACGCCGCAACGTCGTCCCGCTGAACTGGAGGCAATCGCTTCTGTTAACAAAGCGTTGGGTGAGGAAATCGGCAGGACCTATGTCGCGCAATATTTCGGGGCATCCGACCGTGCCAAAGTAAACGAGATGGTTGGCTATCTGCGCGAAACCTATCGTGACCGCATCCAAAAGCTTGACTGGATGGATGCGCCGACCCGTACCGAGGCACTGGCGAAACTCGATAAAGTGACGAGCTATATCGGCTATCCCGAAAAGTGGCACGACCGGTCGAATGTTCGCATCACGCCCGACGATTTTGTCGGGAACCAGAACCGGCTTGCTGACTGGCAGCGGGCGGACGGCCTCAAGCAACTGACAGAAGGCACGCGGAAATGGGAGTTTCCTTACAGTCCGCAAGAAATCAACGCTGGCTATAGCCCATCGCAGAATTCAATCACCTTTCCCGCCGGTGTGCTTCAGCCGCCTTTCTTTGACGCAAAGGCTGACATCGCTGTGAATTTCGGCTCGATTGCAGCTGTGATCGGCCATGAATTTGGCCATGGCTTCGACGATCAGGGCAGCCGTTCGGACGGCGATGGCAAGATACGCGATTGGTGGACCAAAGCGTCGCGAACAGAATTTGAAAAGCGGACCACAGGGCTCGTCGATCAGTTCAACCAATATGATGCATTGCCGGGTCTCAAGATCAACGGCCGTCAAAATCTGGGTGAAAATATCGGCGATCTCGGCGGCCTGTCGGTCGCCTATGCCGCCTATCGCGCCTATGTCGCCGACAAGCAGGGCGGCAAGGCGCCGGTGGTTGGCGGCTTCACCGGCGACCAGCGCTTCTTCCTCGCCTGGTCCCAGCTGTGGCGCAACATCACCGGGGAAGCCGAAA
>JBKBTH010000437.1:0-1642 GCA_046290915.1 Sphingorhabdus sp. | reverse complement strand
GGCACGCAAGCTGGGGCCATGGTTGGTGTTCATTTCAGGCTTTGGCGAGATGCTGCCGAACGCTGACAACCGGGTTACCCTGAATGAGAACAGCTTAGACAAATGGGGCATGCCAATCGTGCATATCGATTGCGTTCAAGGACCAAATGAGGCCAAGATGGCAAAGCAGATCATGACTGATGGTAAGGCGATGGTTGAGGCTGCAGGCGGCATGGTTATCGGGCAGAACGGTAAGCCCGGTGCTCCTGGCCTTGGTATCCATGAAATGGGTACGGCGCGCATGGGCAAGGACCCGATGACGTCGGTATTTAACAAATTCAATCAAGCCCATGAGGCACCCAACCTGTTCTGCACCGATGGCGCGGTTATGGCGTCGAGCGGATGCCAGAACCCTTCGCTTACGTACATGGCGCTAACTGCGCGCGCAGCAAATCATGCTGCGGAACTGCTCAAAGAAGGAAAGCTGTGATGCGTTTAGTGGCGGACGGCATACGCAAAAAAGCGGCTTTTGTAATGTTTGGACTTGCCCTGCTGTCTGCTTCGCCTGTTCAGGCCATGCCGGTTACCGATTGCCCGAACCGCGATGCGCCATTTTCGGCGAGTTCGCCTCTCGTCGATATTTTACTAAGTCCTTCGGCAAAAGGCGTACTTGAGAAAGTCGTTCCAGGACGGTTTTCAAAGCTCCCGCCACAGTTTGCAGGTACCGAAGCTCCGACATTCGCGGCGATACTGTCTTTACGTGAAGCAACGCGGATTACCGGCATTAAACCTGAATTAATTGACGGCATCGATGCAGAGTTGCGTAAATTGCCCGTCACTGAGGCAGACAAAATCGCACGTTGCGTCCGTTTTGACAATGAAGTGCCCGACTTCAACCTGCCTACAGGCAAAACGAGGTTGTTGGTGTTCGAAAAGATAAACGGTTTTAAGGATACACCTTCGGTAAACGCCGCTCATGCCGCCTTTCTTGCGATGGCAGAACGTAAAGGTTGGGCAGTAGCGACGACGGACAGGGGCGGCGCATTAAACGCAAAAACGCTTAAGCAATTCGACGCGGTTATCTGGAATAATGTAAGCGGCGATGTCCTTAGTTTAAGCCAGCGCAAAGCCCTTCAAAATTACATTAAGAACGGTGGAGGCTTTGTTGCGGTTCATGGTTCGGCGGGTGATCCGGTCTACTTTTGGGAATGGTATCCCAATAAGCTGATCGGTGCGCGGTTTAGCGGCCATCCGATGGATCCGCAATTTCAGGAAGCACGGGTTGTTGTGAACACCGCGCATCCGCTGGCAAAGGTCTTGCCAAGTGAATGGCGGATGACCGATGAATGGTATAGCTTCCGCACTAATCCGCGTGCAATCGGGGCCAATGTCCTGCTCACGCTTGATGAAAGCACTTACAAGCCTGACGGCATGGGGCAGAATCTGAGAATGGGGGACGACCATCCGATCGCTTGGACCAACTGTGTTGGCAATGGCCGGATGTTCTATTCGGCAATCGGTCATATGCCAGAAACCTACAGCCAGCCGCAGAATGTCGCATTACTCGAGGCCGCCATCGGTTGGGCAGCAAATGACCGTGACGCGTGCAACAGACCCAGCCGTTGAAAAAGGCTGAAACCACGGAGAAGATCGCAACTTTGCA
>JBKBTH010000436.1:0-1645 GCA_046290915.1 Sphingorhabdus sp. | reverse complement strand
CGATGCGATGTCTGGCGGCATGCACCGGCTGTGGAAAGACACCTTTGTGCGCCGTGTAAAACCGCGCGATGGGGAAGATATCCTTGATATGGCTGGTGGTACTGGCGATATCGCGTTCCGCATGGAAAAATCGGGCGCGCAAGTCACGGTTTCCGATATCAACGAAGACATGCTTGACGTTGGCATGGAACGGGCGATGAAGCGCGGCATCGACAGCCTGATCTGGTCGCCGCAAAATGCCGAAACGCTAAGCTTTCCCGATGCACATTTCGATGCCTACACAATTGCCTTTGGCATCCGCAACGTCACCGATATTCCAAAGGCATTGCGGGAAGCACATCGTGTCCTGCGTTATGGTGGGCGTTTCTTCTGCCTTGAATTTTCGACCGTCGAATGGCCTGGCCTTGCGCAGATATATGACGTCTATTCAGACAAATTGGTTCCAAAGCTGGGCAAAGCAATTGCTGGCGACGAAGATAGCTACCGTTATCTTGTAGAATCCATCCGCCGCTTCCCCGACATGCAAAACTTTAAGCGCATGATTGGCGAGGCAGGTTTTGTGCAGACGAAGGTAGAACCCATTTTGGGCGGACTTGTAGCCATTCATAGCGGCTGGAAGGTTTAACTTCCTTACCGATGACTCGTCCCGCAACCCACATTCTCCGCTTGCTCAAATGGGGCCGCATTCTCGCGCGGCACGGCGCTCTGCGCGCGATCGAAGCTGACCGAAATACGCCGCCTCAAGTAAAGCGCCTTTGCCGTATCGCCCGCATTGGAACACGTCAGCCCAAGATTCCTGATTATGCCGGTGCCTTTCGCGCGATTGGCCCTGCGGCCATTAAGCTTGGGCAAACACTTGCCACCCGCCCAGACATCATTGGCGATGAAGCAGCGCGCAATCTGCTGTCCCTTCAGGACCAGCTGCCGCCAGCGCCGTTTGACCTTGTCTACGCGCAAATTGACAGCAGCCTGAATAAGCCTGCAGCGGAGCTGTTCGAATATATTGATCCAATCCCCGTCGGCGCAGCCTCCATCGCGCAGGTACACCGTGCACGCACGACCGAAGGCAAAGACGTTGCGATTAAAGTCCTTCGCCCCGGTATTCGCGAACAATTTGCCCGCGACATCGAAACCTATGAATGGGCCGCAGCGCATCTGGAGGCATTGGGCGGCGAAGCTGCGCGCTTGCGGCCGCAGCTGGTCATCGCCAACCTGAAACGCTGGACGTTGCGCGAACTGGACTTGCGCCGCGAAGCCGCCAGCGCGTCCGAATTGAAAGACGCGATGGTTGCGGTGGAAGGGTACACCATCCCGACCATCGATTGGGACCGGACCTCTGGCCGTGTCCTCACGCTTGAATGGGTCGATGGCGTCAAGATTGCGGATATCGAAGCCTTAAAAGCCGCTGGCCACGATCTCAACAAAATGGCCGAGAAGCTCGTCCTGACATTTTTGCGGCAAGCGATTTCAGAAGGCTTCTTCCATGCCGATATGCATCAGGGCAATCTGTTCGTGCGGGCAGATGGGACCATCGTAGCGATCGATTTCGGAATCATGGGCCGCATCAACCGGCAGGCCCGTTTTTGGCTTGCGGAAATCCTCTATGGATTGACGACTGGCAATTACAAGCGCGTGGCCGAAATCC
>JBKBTH010000043.1:0-9947 GCA_046290915.1 Sphingorhabdus sp. | reverse complement strand
GCTGTCCAAAATTGGGCGGGCATGTATGTCGAGTATCGCAGTCATGGAGAGCGCCAGTTATTCGAGGGGGGAACAATGCCAGCGCGTCTATCGTTCTGTTGAGGATTTGGCAACGACGCTAAGACATATGGATTTTAAAAGTAATTTTATGGTGCTATAGTTGACTAAGGCACCGCCCGTACAAATATGAGAACCAGTGGTGCCCAACTGTGTGCCCGCACTTAACCGATAGGAGCATATTTCCATGGCCGATACCGAAAAGCCCAAAACGGCTGCGAAACCAGCGCCCGTGAAAAAGGCAGCCGCTAAGCCCGCAGTAGTAAAGACCGCGTCAGACAAGCCGTCTGCCCGCAAGACCGCAAAACCTACAGCGTCGACTTCGGCACCGAAGGCCTTAGCTAAGGCACAGCCTGCAAAAGGCAAAACCGACGACGTTAAATCAAAGGTCAAATCAGAGATGAACGATTTCAAGTCGAAAGCTACCGATAGCGCGCGCGCCGCTGCTGAAAAAGGCAAGGATCGCGCCACTGAAGCCGTAGGCAGCATTGGCAAGCTCATTCGTGATAGCGCTGTGACCATCGACGATAATGTCGGCAAGCAATATGGCGATTACGCGCGTAGCGCAGCCGACATGGTTGACGGTTTTGCCGGCAAGTTGGATGCAAAGGACGTTGACGCCTTGGCCGATGACGCCCGCCAATTTGTCCGCAAAAGCCCAGCGGTTGCTGTCGGTGCTGCTGCTGCCATTGGCTTTATACTCGCTCGCCTCGTCCGCTCCGGTGGTAAAGACGCATAATTAGGCAGCATTGGCGGCGTTACAAATGGCTGCCGTTGACCGAAAAGTGATTTTAAAGATTATGGATCAGCGTCAGGACGAAGTGGTGGAGAACAGCGCGACACCAGCAGAACCGACCGCGAGCGAACAAGTTTCGTTGGTGATGGAAGATCTGCGTGCGCTGGTGAAAGCCGAAATGCGCTATCACCGGTCTCGTCTTGATTATACGCGGCACGTATTCCGTTGGGCATTTCGTTATGGTGCGATTGCGGCGTTCGCGTTCAGCGGCGCGTCAATTGCGTTTGTGTTAGGGCTGGTCCTTACATTGTCGCCGTTAATCGGTCCGCTTGGGGCGACGTTGGTCGTCACCTTCAGCTTTATTTTAATCGGGGTCATTTTCGGTTGGCTGGCACGAAAATGGATGAGGAAAGTTTACTTTCCGGAAATGCAGAAGAATGTCGACGATCTTACCTAAAGACCCGGTTGTTACAGACCGCGAAAGCGTCATTTTGTCGAACGCAGAACGACGAAATCTTCGACGTAAGCTGAAGGGCAGCATCGATGTTGCGCAGGATATTCTTAATCCCCGAAACCAAGTGCGTAAGTTGGTCGCCTTGAAGAAATCACAAGCACAAAAAGTGGCAGCCGAAACAGTTCAGGTTGCGAAGAAAAACGCTCCGCTCATTGGACTATTAGGCGCAGGAACATTGTTGTTCGCCGCCCGCGGTCCAATTTCGCGTTGGATTTCAAGCTTGCGAAAGAGTAATACAAACACGCCCAATGGCGATTGATATAGGAACGAAACATGAGCAAGATTGGCGACAGCATCAAAACCGCAGCCGACAGCGCGAAAGACAGCCTGGCAAGCGCGAAGGCGAAAACTTCGCAGTCCGGCGCAGCAGCGCGTGTTAAAGCAACCGAAGCTTATGAAAAAGGTATCGAAGCTGCAGCTAGCGGCGTTCAGCAATCCCGCGACCTGGCGCGCAAAGCCAAAGACAAAACGGCCGATGGAATTGACAAAAATCCGTTGGCTATCATCTTGGGTGGCATTGCGATTGGCGCAATCGTCGGCGCACTTTTGCCACGTACGGAGCGCGAGACCAAAGTATTGGGCAAGGCTGGCAAAAAGTTGAACAAAAAGGCGCGTAAGATGGCTGAAGCCGCAAAAGCAGCGGGTAAGGATCAGGTCGAAAGCCTTGGCCTGAATGGCGACGCATTGCGTTTGCAATTTAGAGACCTTGTCAGCAAAGCCGCTGTCGCTGTAAAGGCCGCGAGTCAGGCGGCAACGGATGCTGCCAAGGAAAAATAATTGGATAACAGCGTGAGCGACACAAAATTGCATCTCGTCTTTGGTGGGCGTGTTGAAAACCCCCAGACATTGAAGTTTACGGATTTAGACAAACTGGACATTGTTGGCATGTTTCCGGACTATGCCAGCGCCGAAGAAGCTTGGCGTGCGTCCGCGCAACGCACAGTTGACGATGCCGAAATGAAATATGTCGTCGTTCACTTGCACAAGCTGCTGCAACCAGACGCGTAAATCGGGCATTTAGCGTCACCCTGTTCTGCCAGGGTGACGTCGCCGACTTAGGCGTTACGATAACGCCACAGCAAAAGCGGCCGTGCCAGCGCGAGGCCCATCACAAAACCGCCTATGTGCGACCAGATGGCAATTCCCACACCCAAGCCCGGTCCGACAAACCCCATCGCCAGATTAAGTCCAATCCAGGCCAAGGTCAGATGGAGCGGACGCGCAATCTCTGCGGGGATTGGTCCCCACGGCTTTGGCTGCTTGTTGGGAAACAAAAGTACATATGCGCCAATAATGCCCGATATCGCGCCACTCGCACCGATGGCTGGCGCCATCATGTCGAGCGACATTGGCCATTGAAGATAAGCCGCTAGCCATTCCGTACCCGCGGCAACATAAGCCGACACAACGTATAGCACCAAAAAAATACCGCCACCCAACACGCGCTCAACCATTTTGCCAATCAGCAACAGCATCAGCATGTTCATGATGACATGCGCGATCCCGCCATGCAGAAATGCGGCCGTGAGCGGCGTGAGCAACGCTGGCACCATAAATGATATGTCGCCAAACGCAGAGCTATCGCCGCTTAAGCGTACCGGAAAAAGTCCCCCCGAAACCACCGCATATTGCCACCACGACGGCATCAACAAAATGGCAGCGATGGCCAAGTTGAGGATGATGAGCGCGTTGGTGACAGGTCCGCGGGGAAACTGCATATCAAATATTACGGCGCTTCACGACGACACGCACGGTCAGATGAACTCGATTTTGGATACGAGATAAAATTTGTCACCTGATGGCACTGTGACTTCAACCTCGTCCTCGGCAATGCGCCCGATAAGCGCGCGTCCCAATGGCGAATTGTACGAAATACGGCCAGCCTTCGCATCGGCCTCGGTTTCACCAACCAGCTGATAACGCACAGGCTTGTCATCTTCGTCCATCAACGTCACCGTGGCGCCGAAAACAATCTTTTCACCTGACAAAGTCGTCGGATCGATAATCTGCGCGCGGCCAATCTTGTCCTCGATCTCTGAAATCGCGGCTTCAACCTGACCCTGGCGTTCCTTGGCAGCGTGGTACTCGGCATTTTCCGATAGATCGCCGTGTGCGCGCGCTTCCTCGATTGCTTCCACAATCAACGGGCGCTCATCACGAAGGCGCTTCAGGTCAGTTGTCAGCTTTTCATAGCCTTCAGCCAACATCGGATATTTCTCAAAACTCGCCATCAGGCAAAACCCTTCGTCACAAAAACTTCCCGACCGGAGAAATGATAACCATCAATCCGATATGCAGTTCAATTGTCGGGGAAAGATACTGCTCGTATTAATAATAGTCTTGAAGTGGCCGAACTTCAAGTTGCCGTTGCTGCAGCGCCGCAATCGCCTGTGCAACCGCGATGCTTCCGGCGGCTGTGGTGTACTGCGAAACCTTGCCAACCAACGCGGAACGGCGGATTTCTTCGCTATCTTTTAAGCTCTGCCAACCTTCGGTGGTGTTGAAGATCAGCTGGATTTCACCATCTTTAATCTTGTCGACGATGTGCGGACGGCCCTGCGCGACCTTGTTCACACGCTCGACCTCTATGCCCTGCGCCAGCAAATAATCTGCAGTCCCGTCGGTTGCACAGACGGTAAATCCACACGCAATCGCTTGTTTAACTGCTGGAACGATGACTGGCTTGTCGGTGTCCTTGACCGAAACGAACAGCTTTCCGTTCATGGGCGGCGGCATCCGTGCGCCAATTTGTGATTTGGCAAATGCGGTCGCAAAGTCCTTGTCGATGCCCATGACTTCACCGGTTGATTTCATTTCCGGCGACAGGACGGGATCAACGCCGGGGAAGCGGTCGAACGGGAACACAGCTTCCTTGACCGCGATATAATCGATGTCGAGGTTGATTTGCGGCAAATCCTTGAGCTTTTCGCCCGCCATCACGCGCGCGGCGATCTTGGCGATGGGTGCACCGATGGCTTTAGCGACGAACGGCACCGTTCGGCTGGCACGTGGGTTTACCTCAATCAGGTAGACCTCGCCGTCCTTGATCGCGAACTGGATGTTCATCAGACCGCGGACATGCAGGTTCACCGCAAGCAATTCTGTCTGACGGCGGATTTCTGCGATGATGTCATCGGGCAGACTGTAAGGCGGGATGGTGCACGCGGAATCGCCGCTGTGCACGCCAGCTTCCTCGATATGCTGCAATATGCCGGCAACAACGACTTCGTCGCCATCGCACAATGCATCCACGTCCACCTCAATGGCGTCACGCAAATAGCTGTCGATCAACACGGGCGAGTCGCCCGAGACGATAACCGCTGTTTGAATATAATTTTCAAGCTGCGCCTGCGTATCGACGATTTCCATCGCGCGTCCACCAAGGACATAGGAAGGCCGCATCAGCACAGGGTAGCCAATGGTTTCGGCAACCTTGATGGCTTCTTCACGGCTGCGCGCAATGCCGTTCTCTGGCTGCTTGAGCTTCAGCTTGTTGATGAGCGCCGCAAAACGTTCACGGTCTTCCGCCAGATCAATGGCGTCAGGCGACGTACCCAAAATCGGGATACCCGCCGCCTCAAGCGCTTTTGCGAGGTTCAGCGGGGTTTGGCCACCGAACTGGACGATAACACCCTTCAGCGTGCCGTTCTGCTGCTCGACATGCAGGATTTCCAGCACGTCTTCCGCAGTCAACGGCTCAAAATACAACCGATCGCTGGTGTCGTAGTCGGTCGAAACCGTCTCAGGGTTGCAGTTGACCATGATCGTTTCATAACCCGCATCTGCCAATGCAAAGCAGGCGTGGACGCAGCAATAATCGAACTCGATCCCCTGCCCGATTCGGTTCGGACCACCGCCAAGGATGACGATCTTCTCGCGGTCCGTAGGCTGGCTTTCGCATTCGGGCGTGCCGAAGCTTGGGGCCTCGTAGGTTGAATACATATACGGCGTTTTGGCCTCGAATTCAGCGGCGCAGGTGTCAATGCGTTTGAACACGGGGCGCACGCCAAGTTTGTGGCGCAGCGCGCGGACTTCATCCTCAGTCACCGCGCCAGCCATCGCGCGTGCGGCCTGCATGGCTATGCCGCCACCGCTGCGCACCGCAGTTTCCATGCCGGGACGGATATTCAACGATTCAACCGCCAGATAGGCAAGCCGCTTGTCCGAAAAGCCCATAGCTTTCAAACGCCGGAGCGCTTCAGGCCCATTGGGCAAGCCATTCGTCTTGACGTCATTTTCGGCGGCGACGATTTCCTCAAGGCGCTCAAGGAACCACGGGTCAAACTTCGCAATTGCGTGGATTTCCGCAACGCTCATGCCCTCGCGTAGCGCTTGTGCCGCGACCAACAGCCGGTCGGGCGTAGCGCGGCTCAGTTCTGCAGAAAGCTGGTCTTTCGATGCGCCCTTGAGCGCGTCGATATAATTGAAGCCCGAAAGCCCGGTTTCCAAGCCACGAAGCGCCTTTTGCAAGCTTTCGTGGATGTTGCGGCCAATCGCCATCACTTCGCCCACTGACTTCATCGCCGTGTGCAGCAAAGGCTCGGCGCCTTTGAACTTTTCAAAGGCAAAACGCGGGATTTTGGTGACGACATAGTCAATCGTCGGCTCGAACGATGCAGGCGTTGCACCAGTGATATCGTTGGTGATCTCGTCGAGCGTATAACCGACCGCAAGTTTCGCCGCCACCTTCGCAATCGGGAAGCCCGTCGCTTTTGACGCGAGGGCCGATGACCGCGAAACGCGCGGGTTCATTTCGATGACGATCAGGCGGCCATCCTTGGGATTGACTGCGAACTGTACGTTCGAACCACCTGTTTCTACGCCGATTTCACGCAAGCAGGCGATGCTTGCGTTACGCATAATCTGATATTCTTTGTCGGTCAGCGTCAGTGCTGGCGCAACGGTGATCGAATCGCCGGTATGCACGCCCATGGGGTCGATATTTTCAATGGAGCAGATGATGATGGCGTTGTCGGCGCGGTCGCGCACGACTTCCATTTCAAACTCTTTCCACCCGAGCAGCGATTCTTCAATCAACACTTCAGTCGTTGGCGATGCATCAAGCCCGCCAGTGACGATCTTGATGAACTCGTCGCGGTTATAGGCAATTCCGCCGCCAGTGCCGCCCATGGTGAAGCTGGGGCGAATGATGGAAGGCAAGCCGGTCCGTTCAAGCACTTCCAACGCCTCATCCATCGAATGCGCGATGCCTGAACGCGCCGATTCCAGCCCGATTTTGGTCATCGCATCGCGGAACTTGATCCGGTCCTCGGCCTTGTCGATGGCTTCGGCATCCGCGCCGATCATTTCGACCCCATATTTCGCCAGCGTGCCGTCGTTGAACAATGCCAAAGCCACGTTCAAAGCCGTCTGCCCGCCCATCGTCGGCAACACCGCGTCGGGGCGTTCCTTTTCGATGATCTTGGCGACAATTTCGGGGGTAATCGGCTCGACATAAGTCGCGTCGGCCATATCCGGGTCGGTCATGATCGTCGCCGGATTGGAATTGACGAGGATGATGCGATAACCCTCCTCGCGCAACGCCTTACACGCCTGAGTCCCCGAATAATCAAACTCGCACGCCTGGCCGATGATGATCGGGCCAGCGCCGATGATGAGGATGGAAGAGATGTCTGTTCTTTTTGGCATGTCAGTTAAGTTCCGGAGTGCTTTGTAGCGTATTTGTCGTCAGAATCGGCGCCTCGCATTTTGGACAGATTTCAGGAACCTTTAGGCTCTTCAGCCACGTTCGTTTTTCTACATCTGGATGTGTCCAACTGTCTCCATGTTCGGAATACGCTAATCCCCGATAGGGGAGAAAAATGTTATAGCTGCATCGGTAACAGCCGAGTCCTGCCGCCGGCAGAACCAAAGGCCATGAAAGCGCAATCGCCACAAATGCGAGTAGTGGTTTACCAATTGCGAACGACACAAGCATGAATGAAACTAAAACAAAGCCGAGAATTGGAAAAAACCCGCTTATCCTCGCAGCGAAACGGTAACGCCAGTGGTTAGGGCCAAGCAGCCAACTCACCCCATCATCCCCGCAAATTTTTCGAACAGATAATGGCTGTCCTGCGGGCCGGGTGAGGCCTCGGGGTGATATTGCACGCTGAAGGCGGGCTGGTCCGCGAGTTCGAAGCCGCAATTGCTGCCGTCGAACAGGCTGACATGCGTCGCCTTCGCGTTGGCGGGCAAGGTTGCTGCGTCCACTGCAAAGCCATGGTTCATGCTGGTAATCTCGACCGTGCCGTCGCTGAGGCGCTTGACCGGATGGTTTGCGCCGCGGTGGCCCTGATGCATCTTCTCGGTTGTCGCGCCGACGGCAAGCCCTAGCATCTGATGCCCAAGGCAAATGCCGAACAGCGGCTTTTTGGTCTCAAGCCATTGCTTGATGACGGGAACGGCATATTCCCCGGTCGCGGCGGGGTCGCCGGGGCCGTTCGAGAGGAACAAGCCATCGGGCGCGTGCGCCATAATTTCCTCAAACGTCGCGGTCGCGCTCACGATGGTGACGTCGCAACCGACATCGACCAGATTGCGCAGGATATTGTGCTTTATGCCATAATCGATGGCGACGACTTTTGGTTTTTTACTGATGGGCCTCTCGTCTTCGCTCGAGGCGAACGGAATTTGCGAACGGTTGTCACCTGAACCGTTCGTGTCGAGCGTAGACGAGACACCCACTGGCGTGCCGTAACCCTCGCCCAGCTTCCAAAGCCCCTGATCCCATTTATAGGTCTGCAACGTCGTCACATCCTTGGCGAGGTCCATGCCTTCCAAGCCAGCCCAGGCCTTTGCGCGTGCCAACAATGCAGGAACATCAAAATCGCCGCTCGCTGAGTGCGCGATCACGGCGTTTGGCGCGCCAGCAACGCGGATGAGCCGCGTCAGCGCGCGTGTGTCCACGCCAGAAATTCCGATGCGGCCATTGGCCTTCATCCACGCATCAAAATGCTGCGTGCTTCGGAAATTCGACGGATCAGTAACATCTTGGCGCACAATCGCGCCCAAGGCGTGCGGGTTCAGCGCCTCGACATCTTCAGGGTTCGTGCCGACATTACCGATATGTGGGAAGGTGAAGTTGATGATTTGCCCGGCATAAGACGGATCGGTCATCACTTCCTGATATCCGGTCATGGCGGTATTGAAGCAGACTTCACCAACCGCCTGGCCCTCTGCGCCAAAGCCCCTGCCCCAGATGACTTCCCCCGACGCTAGAACCAATACCCCCGTCGCTCCAGAAGGCGCGCGCGAAGATTTGGGGTCGGCCATGATGGGGTCGCTCCTGTGAGACGGATTACAGCAATGTCGCTAAGGCATTGCGCCTAGAGATGGCGGGCGGGTGCGTCAATCTCAAACTCATCCTGCTGAACTGGTTTCAGCATCTTAACTGTGGATGAAATGCCTTTAAGACCTTGGAGCCAGAGGCGTGCCGCAGCACAACCAACTTCAGGGTGACGGTTTGGCGCTGATTGGCTATCTGCGCGCAATACATATTCGGAAAGAACATTATGATTCGTGATACCATCAAGGCCGCCCAAATTACCGCGATGAAGGCTGGCGAAAAAGACCGGCTCGCTGCCGTTCGCCTGATCCTCGCCAAAATC
This sequence comes from Sphingorhabdus sp., assembly GCA_046290915.1. Lineage (GTDB taxonomy): Bacteria > Pseudomonadota > Alphaproteobacteria > Sphingomonadales > Sphingomonadaceae > Sphingorhabdus_B. The sequence continues at coordinate 1,030 of JBKBTH010000043.1, read as the reverse complement.
AAGGACCGCGACATCGAACTGCGCACCGCGTCGCAGCAGCCCGATGACGATGCGATGGTGGTTGAGGTGATGCAGAAGATGATCAAGCAGCGCCGCGAGTCGATTGCGCTGTATGAACAGGGCGGACGCGATGAACTGGCCGCGATCGAAGCCGCCGAGCTTGCGATCATTGAAGATTTCCTGCCCGCGCAAATGAGCGACGCCGAAACCAGCGCAGCGATCGAAGGCATCAAGGCTGAACTTGGCGCGGAAACCCTCAAAGACATGGGCCGCGTCATGGCCACGTTAAAAGAGCGCCACGGCCCGCAACTGGACATGAGCAAAGCGAGCGGGTTAGTGAAGGCGGCTTTGTCGTAACATTGGCAGCATAACTCCCCTCCCGCAGGCGGGAGGGGTTGGGGGTGGGCATCCAGCATCGATGGAAAGAGCATTCAGCCCAAGAAATACGCCACACGCCCGCGGCCTGCGAAAACAGGCTACGCCAGCCGAAATAAAGTTATGGCAAAGCGTGTCTAAGCGCCAATTGTCCGGATTTAAGTTCAGCCGCCAAATGCCGATCGGTCCTTACTTCGCAGACTTTGTTTGCAGGTCAGCAAAGCTGGTGGTTGAAGTTGATGGTCCTTCCCATGACATGCAGGTGGAGTATGATCGCGCTCGCACAGAGTTGATCGAGGCGCAGGGGTATCGTGTGATCAGATTTAGTAACATGGATGTACTGCAAAACTTGGAAGGCGTGCTTGGCACGATTGGTCGCGTTTTACACGAATTGTCGCTGCCCAACCCTAATCCCTCCCGCCTGCGGGAGGGGAATACAAAAACATGACCCTAACCCCGCAATGGCTTGACGAACTGCGGTCGCGGACAACGCTTTCCGCGTTGATTGGCCGTACCGTAAAGGTCACAAAGGCGGGGCGTGAGTTTAAGGCGTGCTGTCCGTTTCATAACGAGAAGTCGCCGAGCTTTACGATCAACGACGAAAAAGGCTTCTATCATTGCTTTGGTTGCTCGGCGCATGGCGATGCCATTCGAT
>JBKBTH010000435.1:0-1668 GCA_046290915.1 Sphingorhabdus sp. | reverse complement strand
GGTGCAGGTCGCGACGAGAGATTCCCGCACGCTGACCTTCACCGTATCGTTCAACGCGCTGCCCTCACCACATGCGGCAAGCGCGAGCGGCAATAAGGCGACTGATAATATGCGTTTCATGGCATTTCCTCTGCTCACAACCCCCGAACAGGAAATGTGGGCAGCGCGTCCGGCTTTACAAGGCGGCGATATGTAAAACCCGCCCCTATTCAAAACCCGCTTTTACTTAAATCCCAACGCGGCGCGCATGATCTGGAATATCGTGTTCTGTTCAATCGTACCCTTGAACAAATGCGCCTTTGGCCCTGCGGCGCGCGCGACAACATCATCGCCGCCATGCGTTTCGGAACCGGTGGGGATTAACGACTGCTGCCGGTAATTCAGCGCTTCTGTGTCCTGCGTGGATGGGTCAGGGCGCTCTGCCGCATTCACCGCGCCGGGGCCATTGGCATAACCAAGCGTGGTATAAGCCTTGCCATCCATCGCTTTGGTGGGCGTGCCGACGGGCGCAGATACGACGCCCAGGATCGGGTTGCCACGTTCCGGATAGCCCGCCATGGTGAACACATGGCTGTGGTCCGACGTGACGACAATCAACGTGTCGCGCAAATCGACGGCCTCCATCGCGGCCTTCAATGCGGAATTCAGCGCAACCGTGTCTTGCAACGCGCGGCGGGCGTTGCCGCCATGGTGCGCATGGTCAATACGGCCAGCCTCGACCATCAGGACATAGCCCTTTTGGTTTTGAGACAGCATCGCAATCGCCTTGGTCGTCATTTCGGCAAGCGATGGTTCTTTGCCGCCAGCGGCGGTGCGGTCCGCCTCAAACTGCATATGCGATGGTTCAAACAGACCAAGCAGCTTAGTCGTTTTCTTGGGGTCAACCGCGCTGAAACTACTGCTGTCCCAAACATAGCTGCCCTTGGGGTTTGCGGCCTTCCATATGGCGGACAAATCCTTGCCATCGGCGCGCTTGCCCTTTGCATTGGGATATTCGGGGTCTGCCATCGTCGCGGGAATGAAATGCTGGCGTCCACCGCCCAACATGACTTCCAATCCATTGCCATGCGGCCATTCGATCATTTGGCGCGCAATGTCGGTGCAACCAGCGGCCTTGGCTGCGGCGGGCATATTGGCGTCGACTTCCCAATCGCGCTGCGCGGTGTGGGCATAGGCCGATGCAGGCGTTGCATGGGTGATGGTCGCGGTGGACACGATGCCAGTGGCATAGCCCTTGTCCTCGGCCATGCCGAACAGCGATGGCACCTTGAACGGGGCAGTCGCGGCGCAGTCATTTTCAATGGCTTCGGGGCCAACGCCAATCACGCCATTTTTGGTTTTAACGCCAGCGACGATTGCGGTCGCGGTCGGCGCGCTGTCGGCGACTTGCGCGTCATGTGAGTATGTTTTGACCAAGGCGGTGTAGGGCAAGCGGTCCATCTCACCGACAAAGGATTCGCCGTCGACGCCCTGCTGCTGTCCTTCAAAAATACGGCCAGCGGTCAGCGTGCTGACGCCCATGCCGTCGCCAATGAAGATGATGACATTGCGCGCCTTGCGGTTGTTGGGCTTGTCGGCCTCAAGCCGCTTCAGCTCGGCCTGACCCGCGTTCATGTAACCCGCGCTGGTGTTGATCGGCGGTTTGGCAACTGGGGCAGGGGTTGTCGC
>JBKBTH010000434.1:0-1674 GCA_046290915.1 Sphingorhabdus sp. | reverse complement strand
GTATTTCCGGCGATAAGCTGGTTAAAGCCGACCCGACATTTGACCCTCAGACCAATGAACCAGCGGTCACCATCCAGTTTGATTCCGAAGGCGGGCAGAAGTTTGCCCGGATGACTCAGCAGAACGTGAACAAGCTGTTCGCGATCGTCTTGGACGGGCAAGTGATTTCGGCACCGCAAATCCAAGAGCCCATTTTCGGTGGCGTATCCCAGATTTCCGGTAGCTTCACGACCGAGAGTGCCAATGCATTGTCCATCTCGCTTCGGTCGGGTGCATTACCTGTTGATCTGAAAATTGTTGAGGAACGTTCGGTCGGGCCAGACTTGGGTGCCGATTCTATTCGTCGCGGGGTTCTGGCGGCGGTTATCGGAACTACCGCAATTCTGGTATTGATGTTCCTCGTTTACGGGCGGTTCGGCATGTATGCCAACATTGCCCTGGTCCTCAACATCGGCATGATCTTGGGCGTGATGGCGTTTGCGAATGCAACGCTGACCTTGCCGGGTATTGCCGGCTTCGTCCTGACGATTGGTGCTGCGGTTGACGCAAACGTGCTGATTAACGAACGTATTCGCGAAGAATTGAAACGTGGACGCCGTGTCGTGCAGGCCATTGAGTTCGGTTACAAAGAGGCCAGCCGCGCCATTTTTGACGCGAACAGTACCAACGTCATCGCCGCGGTCTTGCTGTTCATTTTTGGCTCCGGCCCAATCCGGGGGTTCGCGGTGGTTCTGATGATCGGGATCGTTACTTCGGTTTTCACCGCTGTGACTATCACGCGCATGTGGGTGTCACGCTGGGTTAAGCGCACGCGTCCACACGAACTGACGATTTGAGGATATAGATATGAAACTGCTCAAACTCGTTCCTGACGATACCAATATTGATTTCTTGAAATGGCGGACCTGGGCGTTCGCGATCAGTCTGGTGCTCATGGTTGCATCGGTTGGGCTAGTGGCGACAAAGGGTCTGAACTTTGGCGTCGATTTCATCGGTGGCCAGATGATCCGTGCGACATTTACGCAAACGGCTTCTGCGCCGGTGACCGAGCTGCGTGAAACCGTTGGCCAGCTGGGCTATGGCGATCCGACCATTCAGCGTTTCGGCGCTGAAAATCAGGTTTCGATCCGTATGAAGCTGCCGGAAGGCGCGGACAAGAACCCTGAGCTTGCCAATGCCATGGCAACCAAAATCACCAGCGCCCTAAAGGCAGACCATCCAGACGTCCGCATCGACGGTGTCGATTCGGTGTCGGGTAAGGTGTCGGAAGAGTTGTTCAGCAAAGGTATCCTGGCGCTATTGGCCGCGATGGCCGGCGTATCGATTTATATCTGGTTCCGTTTTGAGTGGCAGTTTGGTGTGGGCGCCATCTGGTCGCTCGTTCACGATGTAACGCTCACTTTTGGCCTGTTCGCGCTGACGGGGTGGGAGTTCGACCTGAACATCATTGCCGCCTTGCTGACGATCATCGGTTACTCATTGAACGATACCGTCGTTGTGTATGACCGAATTCGCGAGAACCTCATGAAGTTCCGTAAGATGGAAATGGCGTCGCTGCTGAACCTCTCGGTGAACGAAACATTGTCACGTACGGTCATGACCAGCGTGTCGATCTCGCTACCGTTGATTGTCCTCGTATTGTTTGGACCCGACGTTATTTTCGGGTTCAGTGCT
>JBKBTH010000433.1:0-1675 GCA_046290915.1 Sphingorhabdus sp. | reverse complement strand
GGTTTTCCATGGTCCCGTCGATCGCGGCTTGCGCGTCCGGATATGGAATATTGGCGGCTATACGCGCAACTGCGCGCGTAAAACGCCATGACGTCACTTGGCCAGTCTTGCCGATAGCAAGGTGGCAGGCGAGCACTGCCCGGTCTTCCCCTGCCCGCAGCGAACATTTGTCCGACGACAATGCGTGCGGCAGCATGGGCACGACGAGGTCAGGGAAATAGACGCTGTTGCCACGCTTGGAAGCTTCATGGTCAAGCGCACTGCCAGGGCGGACATAATAGCTTACGTCGGCAATCGCGACGATGGCGTCAAACCCACCGGTATCGGCATTGGGTGTCGCCCAGATCGCGTCATCGAAATCACGCGCGTCGCGTGGGTCGATGGCGATGATGGGTAAATGGCGCAGGTCTTCGCGATGGTCGTCTGTGACCGGCAATTCGCGGACGCGTTCAGCCTCGCGCTCGACGGTTTCAGGCATTTCAAACGGGATGCCAAATTTATGAATGGCAATCAGGCTGAAGCTTTTGGGTGCAAACGGATCGCCCAGCACCTGCGTGACGCGCGCAGATTTTTTGTGTGCGTTTCCGGTCAGTTCAGCAAGTACCAACTCGCCAGCCTTCGCGTCGCCAACATCGCCGATTTGCGTATCAAAACGTGATTTTTTGTCGACTGACTTCAGCCAGAAACGGCCGTTTTCGCCGCCTTCAACAACGCCCAATATCTGTTCGCTGCCCTTGGCCAGCTTTTTCATGACATGCGCGGCCCAGCCATTGCCGCGTTCTTCAGTTCGCGCCAATATGCGGTCGCCAATGCCCAACGCGCTGTTGCGCTTGCCCTTGGTCTCGATCACGCGGATTTTGGGCGCAGGAATACCTTCGGCTTCCCAATGCTCGGGCACGGCAACGGCATGGTTGCCGTCAATTCCAACGATCTTCAGCACAGTGACTTTTGGCACGCCACCCATTTTGTGAAAGGCACGGCCCGGGGCCATGTCAATCAGGCCCTCGTCGGTCATGTCCTTCAACAACGCCTTGAGCGCAATCTTCTCATTCCCGCGTAAGCCGAATTCGCGCGCAATCTCGCGTTTACCCGCAGGGTCGTTGGACGACTGGATAAAGGCGAGTATCTGTTCGCGAGATGGAAGCCCTTCAAAAGGTGTAGTTTTGGTCATTCCCTAATACGTCCGGCCAATAAGAATCCGCTCCACCGCAGGTTCGCCGGTAAAGAAGCAAGCTCCATCTGTTGGTGCAGCGTCAATCGGACTATTCCGCATCGTGAGCTTGAGCGCTTTCAATTGCTCAACGATTTTATCGAGCGCAGCGCCGGTTGGCCGTGCCCATTGAACCTCGACCCAACCTGCAAATTTGGCCTCGTCACCAGCAAAATGCGCTGCAAGATCAGTAACATCGCGGCGGATATTCGCATCAAGTCGCTCTTTTGCCTGCGTGTACAATGTGGATTGAATTTCCTCAAGCAAGCCAACGGCAGCGGCTACGAATTCGCCGCGCGGGGTGAATGCTGTCGCGAGTTTACCGTCGTCTTTGTACAAACGATCACGACGCAAAACCGCGGCTTTGCCCTCGCCAACATCGCGTGGGCCCACTTCAACGATAATAGGCGCGCCCTTCTTTACCCAAGACCAGCGTTTGTTCGATGCTTTCGCGGCCTTTGTATC
>JBKBTH010000432.1:0-1676 GCA_046290915.1 Sphingorhabdus sp. | reverse complement strand
CGATGTCGGTGCAGACAGCCGATACTGTAGCGCAACGCTTTGCTGCGTCGCGCAACCGCCCAGCAATGTCGCAGCGCAGCCTGCCAAAGCATATTTGGAAATCGAGATATGCATTGTCCTACCCCCCACCACTCATTGCCGGCAACATTTCGCGCAATACGCGAATGATTGCTGGCAGCATCAACACGCCAATCATCACTGGCAGCATACATGCAACCAGCGGAACGGAAAGCAGCACGGGTAAACGATGTGCTTTTTCCTCCGCACGCATCCGGCGCTTCTCACGCATTTCAGATGCGTAGACCCGCAAGGTTTCGCCAATGCTCGAACCCAATTTGTCCGACTGGATGAGCAACGTGGCAAACGACCGGATTTCTGTGACCTGTGTTCGCGACGCCATATTGCGTAACGCCTCTTCGCGCGTTGACCCTGCCCTTAATTCAAGCGTCACGATGGACAGCATTCGGGCAACGAGCGGGTGAGAATTCAGCATTTCCCGTCCTACGCGGTCAAACGCAGCTTCCATGCCTAGCCCTGCTTCCACACAGACCAGCATAAGATCCAGACTATCGGGGAAGCCATTGACAATAGCCTCACGCCTGCGGTCGGCCTTTGCCGAAATGAAGAGGTTGGGTGCATAAAGACCAAAAACAGCCAACAGCACGCTGAAAAGATAGAGTTTGAACGGCGATACTTCGCTGCCGCCGAGGAATATAAGACCCACAAATATGGCAGGTAGTAAAACCAGCATGCCCAGGCGTATGGCGGTGAACAACTTCGGCGCGAGTGGCGAGTTATAGCCTGCCGCAATCAGCCGAGCGCGCAAAGTTTCTCCCTGCGTATCGACCAGAGATATCCCCGATTTTTCGATAATTTCCGTAAGCTTGTGCCAGCCTTTAGCCAAACTGTCGCCGCGCAGGCTTGACGCGTCGGCGAAGCGGACTTGCTCGCCGCGAACCTCGTTCAAACGTGCACGTGTTGCCGCCCGGCGCGCAAATGCGTTGGACAGCAGCATGACCAAAGCGACCACGATGATAAATACCAGCGCAAGCATAGCCAGCCGCAAAGGTCCGTTGAGGGTAAGATTGCCAAGCATATCAGACTTTCAAATCAATCATGCGGCGGATGCTAAAAAAGCCGATAAAATACAGAGCAACTAGGCCCAGAAACCCCGGAACGAAGATCGGGTCTTGCGCGACATCCAAATAAAAGGACGGGTTGAGTAAGAATAAGCCGGAAATCGTCATCACCGGTAGCGCAGTGAGCACGAGCGCGGTCATCCGTCCCTCGGAGCTCAGCGCGCGCACCTTCATGTACATGCTCGCCCGTTCGCGAATGACAGAGGCCAAGTTTGCCAAAATTTCAGCAAGGTTTCCGCCTGTTTCATTCTGCACCGACAGCGAGACAACAAACATCTGAATGTCCTCAAGCCCCCAACGATCCGCCATTGATTGAAGGGCATCTCGCAGGTCCGCGCCATAAGCGACTTCGTCAAGCACCAATCCAAATTCGGAACCCAGCGGGTCTTCCATTTCCTTGGTGAGCAAGTCCAACGCAGACGAAACGGGGTGTCCCGACCGCAACCCGCGGATGAAGATGTCGAGCGCGACAGGAAATTGCTCCTGCATTTTTTGCCGACGCTTGGACGCCATGCGTGACAAAATAATCAACGGGAT
>JBKBTH010000431.1:0-1698 GCA_046290915.1 Sphingorhabdus sp. | reverse complement strand
AGCTGCGTCGTTACCGGAAAGGCTGATAAGGCCATGCAGCAGGTCCGAAACGCGGACCTTTTCATTGGCCTTTAAAAACATTGATGAGCCAGTGTTATTCCAACGTTTCCACGTTGCGGGACGCACGCGAAACTTTGCGTTTTCGTCCAGCTTGCCTCGCTGAATAAGATCAAACACCACATAAGCGGTCATCATCTTCGCCATGGAAGCTGGCGGAATTTGACTCTGCGCATTTTCGTTAAGCAAGACCTTACCAGACGCCATGTCGACGACATATGCGACCGGTGCAGTACTTTGAAACCGGGGCTTAGCGCTTACGTGCCCCGCGGACACCGACAGACCGATGACGAAAATCCAAATAGGTATTCGCATGATGTACCATAGGCACATCTACCGAATTACAGCTAGTAAAATTCAGTATCGGGTCAGTCGGGCGTCCGAATAACCAAGACGGCGCGCTTCATCGAGCGCCTTTTGTCCTTCAGAATTGTTGGCGAATGGTCCAAGTTGGACGCGGAATAAATTAGAATTGCCAGAATGGGCAACGTTTCCACCAATTTTCCTTGCAAACGACTCCGCACGTGACTGCGACGAAAACGCAGCAACTTGAACAATCCAGGTCCCGTCGTTGCGCGCAACAGTCTTGGTCGAAGGCGCTTTTACAGCCGCTCGTGCGCCAGCGGCTTCGCGGATGAACCTTCCATCTGCTTCCGAAACTGTTTGGGTGCGATAGGACACAGGGGCTGACGCGGCTTTATCAGAAAGACGAACTGCGCCCGCGGGCTTCGGCAGCTTTGCCAATTTGTCGCGGAGCACCTTCAGAAGCTGACCGGGGGTTTCTATGCGTTCTGCGGCGGTGAGACCCTGGCGCAGCACGGCGCGCTCCTGCTCAGGCGGGCTTACGCGGCGAACACGAACGCCAACAGCGGCTTGGCCATCAATCCCCAATTGGCGCGCTGCACCCGGCGACAAATCGATGAGCCGATCATTTACGAGCGGTCCACGATCATTGATACGCACCAGGATAGTTCGTCCAGTCTCCAGCGCGGTTACTTCAGCATAGCTGGGTAAAGGCAGGGTTTTATGTGCGGCTGTAGCTGCCGCCGGGTTGAATGACTCTCCATTGGCGGTATTACGGCCTAAGGAATTGGCGCCATCAAAGCCAGCATATCCCACTTCATCATATGCAGGTACATCTTGCGGCGTATATACTGTGGAGCCAACTTTAAATGGCGCTCCAATAACTACCGGTTCATCGGGGGCGGTTTCATATGCACGCGAAGTGGAGGCAGCATCGCCGGCTTCTACAGGCCCGTTCTGGCTGTTCATGCTGCACGCCACGAGTACCACAAGCGGTAACGTACAAGCTAATCTAATTCCGTACCTCATCAGCCAATAATCCTACCGATAGCGCGTAAAAATTTGAACAATTATAGTCCAATATCACGCGGTAGTTTCCGCCAAGTAAATATCCGGTTCGGCCGACGCCATCAGGCTCGATTAAGGTGGCCATCATGCTGTCTTTTGGCCAAAATCCGCGTTGCGGCATAATGCCCAGCTGGCGCCATTCAGCGATCGTTTTCCACTGGCTGTGACGTGTAAAGACACGCGGGCAACGAGGTGACGCCATGCGCGATGTTAGCGCAGCGCGGTTCAGCGATCCGGGCACATTGACTGCAAAGCCCCATTCTTCGCCGC
>JBKBTH010000430.1:0-1702 GCA_046290915.1 Sphingorhabdus sp. | reverse complement strand
CCTGAGGTCTGGCCATCTGGAAGCTGCCTATAAGCCGGGGCATTTCGATGACATGCAGCGCGAGGCAGAGTTTTTATCCCGCGAATTTGGCTGGGATTCAGCCGAAGTTGTCGCACCTGCAGAAATGCATAAGCACATCAACGGCGGCGCGTATCACGGTGGCATTTATGACGCCAAGGGTGGCCATTTCCATCCGCTGAACTATGCGCTTGGATTAGCAAAAGCGGCGCAGGCCGCTGGTGTCCAAATATTTGAGAATACCGCCGCCCAACGGCCGTTGGATAGGGGAACCTATGTCGAGATACAGGCAGGGACAGGATCGCTGACTGCCAATCAGGTCATCATTGCGACCGACAACTGGACGGGCGATATCGCGCCCGAACTTAGCAGCTACACCGTCCCGATTATGAATTATAACATCGCGACGGCGCCGTTGGCCAATGCAGACCAGCTTTTGCCAAGCGATGCAGCCGTTGCAGACAGCAGATTTGTTTTGAATTATTTCCGCTTAAGCGCTGATAAACGCCTGATTTTTGGTGGTGGTGAGAAATATGTCCAGAGGCCGCCGGCCGACATTGCGGGTTTTGTCCGCAAACATATGATCGAGGTGTTTCCGTCACTTGCCCAGACACCGATCGATTATGCATGGGGCGGTGCAGTGGGCGTAACGATGAACCGGCTGCCGCATACGGGGCGCAAAGGGAATGTTTTTTACGCGCACGGCTTTTCAGGCCACGGCGCATTGGTGACAACGGTTGCTGGCGAGTTGATGGCTGAGGCGGTGGTTGGTACGATGGAGCGGTTCGACGTCTTTGAGGGCCTACCGCATAGCCGCTTTCCCGGTGGAAAATGGCTGGCACGGCCACTCGCGACGCTTGGACTGCTCTATTATGCAATGCGAGACCGGTTGTGATTGCACGGGCCGCTATCGAGGCGATGCGCACGCGAGAGGTCGCGCGGTTTATCGCAGCCAACCCAAAGTCGCACGCGCAATCCAAAGCGTCGACAGGCTGGTTTCAGGGTGTGCCATTTCATTGGATGCTGGATTGGTCGAGCCCGTTTCCCATTGTCGCCCAAAACGCCAAGGGTGCCACGCTCACGAGCATCGACGGGCAGGTGTTTGATGATTTTTGCCTTGGCGATACCGCAAGCATGTTTGGCCACTCGCCGCAGCCATTGGTCGATGCGTTGTCGGAGCAGGCGGATCAGGGGCTGAGCTATATGCTCCCCACATCAAAGGGCGTGGAAGTCGGTGATATGCTCACGGCGATGTTCGGGCTGCCACAATGGCAAGTTACGACCACCGCAAGCGAGGCAAACCGCGCGGTCATTCGCTGGTGTCGCGGGCTAACGGGGCGCAACAAGATTTTGATCTTCAATGGCTGCTACCATGGCGCGGTCGATGATGTATTTGTTGACCTGCGCAATGGCCAAGCGGTCAACCGGCCAAGCTTGATCGGACAAGTGCAGGATTTGCTGCCCACCACGCTTGCAATCGAGTTTAACGATGTTGACGCGTTGGCGGCGGCATTGCGTGGCGGTGACATCGCCTGTGTGTTGGCTGAGCCGTTGATGACCAATATTGGCATGGTGCGCGATGCGCCGGGCTTTTTAGCGACGCTGCGGCAATTGTGTGACGAAACAGGGACGATATTGGTCCTTGATGAAACGCATACGATCTCGTCGGGCTATGGCGGGCACA
>JBKBTH010000429.1:0-1703 GCA_046290915.1 Sphingorhabdus sp. | reverse complement strand
CCTCGCAAAGATCAATCTTGTGTCGGCGGCACCGGCTGGTTCCAAGCAGGCGCAATCTTCCAGCCGCATTCTTCTTCGTTTTGCGTCAGCCTATAAAAGGGCGATTGGATAGATCGACTGATTGAGATTGGTCTCAACGCCGAAGGGCAACAACTGGGCCGGGAGCGGACAGGCGGCTTTCGGCAATTAAATGCTTGAAGCGGCCATGCCTCTTTTATGAACACATGCGAATTCGGTGTTTTTGTATGTGGCTGGGTTTGTGCTCAGTTGAGCAATGAGCTCGCCCATACCCACCTTTTTCCCTAACCTAGTTATCGCCCGCACTAGCCCACATAAAAGCACGTGCCTCGTACTCCGATATAACTTCTGCATATTTGGCCTGTAGGTCGAACAAATTCGCTTCATGTGGCGCCGAATGGCGGTCACCGCACGCCTCGCGCACGACAAACGGTGCAAAGCCCGACTGCAAGGCGTCAAGCGCCGTTGCACGCACGCACCCCGAGGTCGACAGCCCCGTTATCAGCAACGTATCTATACCTTCGCCGGAAAGTGTCTCGGCAAGCGACGTGCCAAAAAATGCCGACGCGAACTGTTTTGAAATGACGCGCTCACCCTCCAATGGTTGGAGCGACGGAGGGAAAGCGCCCAAGGGCGACCCTTCCAGAAACACCCGAAGCGACGGGATTTTCTTGTAAAACAAGCCCCCATCTGCACCATCTGATTGATACACGACATTCGTAAAGAAGACCGGGATTGCCGCCGCCCGCGCAGCCGCCAACAGGCGTTCATTGCTGGCCAACGCATCCTCAACCTGCGCATACAAAGGCGATGCCGGGTCCAGATACGCCATGACAAAATCAACGATCAGAAGTGCCGGACGCTTTCCAAAAGAAAGACGTCCGTCGAACGCGCCGACATAATTCGCATTCAGATCGTCATTCGGCTGCGACATCAGATTGCGCCAGCCGCCTTCAGCCTATCCAACTCTGCGGTTTCCATCCCGAGCAAGCCGCCATAGATTTCGGTATTGTGCTGTCCGACAATCGACGGTGCTGGTGAACGAACGCTGCTGGGTGTGACCGACATTTTCGGAAACGCACCCTGCATTTTCAGCTTTCCATACCGCTCGGTTTCGACCTCAATAATCGCTTCCCGCGCTTGAAAATGCGGGTCTTCGAGCATTTCCGGAGCGCGATATACGCGTCCTGCTGGAATAGAATATGCAATCATCAACGCGTCGACTTCGTCAACGGTAAGCGTCGCTGTCCAGGCATTGATGAGTTCATCAAGCTCAAGCTGGTTATGACCACGCGCGAGATGCGTTGCGTAGCGCGGGTCCGTCCCAAGGTCAGGCATGCCCATCGCTTCCGCCAATCTTTGCCACAGCGAGTCTTTGTTCGCGCCAATCATATATTCGCCGTCCTTGCAAATATAGACATTTGACGGCGCGATACCCGGCAGAATGGAACCAGACCTTTCGCGAATGAAGCCGCCATGGTCATATTCAGGGACCAGCCCCTCCATGACTTGCAATACGCTTTCATAAAGCGCGGCATCGATAACTTGGCCGTGGCCAGTCACGCTGCGATGATGCAATGCCGCGAGCACACCCATGCAACCATATGTCGCGGTCAACGTGTCGCCGATGGAAATGCCCATACGGCTTGGTGATCGGTCAGGCTCACCCACAATATAGCGCCACC
>JBKBTH010000428.1:0-1707 GCA_046290915.1 Sphingorhabdus sp. | reverse complement strand
GTGTCGTTCTATTTTCCGGCAGACGTTTGGGAATAAAGGGTAACTGGCTTGGCGTCGGCACAACAATCTGCGGCTGGGGTGTCTGATTTACCGTCGGAGTTTGTACCACCGTGCCGGTTTGAATTACCTGAGTGGTTGACGAACAAGAGTTACTTTTGTGCGGGTTACCAACGCCTTTACACCAGCCATATTGATTGCCAGCAGCAGCCAAAGGGTTTGACACCAGTGGCTGGCAACAAAGGAGCGGCGCCGAGAGTAACAATAAGCGGTGTTTCATGTTACCACCCCTTCACAATGCCGATATGGAATGCGGGCGAGCCAGCGCGACTTTGCGGACCATCAAAAAGAGGGAGTGCGGCCCAGCCAGCCACACGAATTTGCTGCGCAAAGTAAAGCTCAATTCCCGCACCTGCCGAAGCAACAGTCTCGTCCCCATATTCTGTAACAAGCGGACGAATGATGTCGGTTTGGCCAACCGATGCAAAGACCAACGGCACGACATTGAAAAGGGTCTTATCGGCGACCTCAACACTGTGATTGACTTCGACAGTCGCGCTCCAGCCGCGATCACCTTCGACTTCGGCGGGCGCATATCCGCGCAAAAACGGGGCGTGCCCGAGTACGAACCGTTCTACGGCGGGAAGGCGCGTTGACGTCCATTGGCCGCGCCATTCCACGCGCAGGCTGGTTGCCTTTGATTTGCCTAACGGAACGGCGATACCCATCTCGCTTCGGATATGGGCAAATTGCGCTGCGCCATCAGGCAGGTTGCCGATTTTCGTATCGGGCCGAATTCCGGCGGCAACACTAAATGCCGCGCGGACTATCCCGCCACTTTTGAGATCGACACCGCGAAGAGCGCGAAGGCGGATGGCATGAGTCGTGCTGTTTAATTTTCGGCCAAGAAACTGCGACCTCGCATCGGTATATTCATATTCCGCCATGACATATGCAAAATTGTGGACATCACGTTGAATAGGCTGGGCAACAACAAATGCCGCGTTCCAGCCTGCCAATTTGCTGTCCGTCGGCACGTTGGCAAATTCCCGGCGCGCAATTGTATTTCCACCAAGCAGTTCAATATAGGTTCCACTGCTGCTTACCGGAGCGCGATAGAAGGCGACTCCGGAAAGCGACCAATCGCGGCCGCGGTCGAGCGTTGCCTGACCGACGACGCGAACAAGATCCCCGCCTGTCGCGACGCCATAAAATTCCTGAACTGCAAATCCGCGAATAGCCGCGCCTGGCCGAAGCGGGACGACCTCCACACCGGCGGCACCAGTTTGTTTATTTTCAAGGCCAATGATGCGCAGGGTCGATGCACCCAATTCTTGTGCGTTGTCTGCAACCTCACTGGTGATGGTGACACCGGCAAGGTCGGAAGACAGCATCAAGGCCCGTTCGAGGTCACGTTGCCGCAGTGGCGAGCGGCCGACGATGTGTTGCGCATAAGATGCCACACGTTTTTGCGTTGAAGGTGATAGGCCTTGTATGGCTAAATCCGAGATATATCCTTCGGAAACGACAAAGCGGACATCGCCTGTCCGAGTGTCGATTTGATATTTCGTGTCCGCCGCAACAAACCCGTCTTCGCGATAAATGAGGGTGATCGCATTCGCGATGTTTTGGGGGGTGGATTCTGCGCCAGTGGCCATGACGTGTTCTGTTGCAAATCGCAGAATCTCGACCGGATCATATTGGGTGGTG